>JAIVXD010000122.1:0-7077 GCA_048636195.1 Anaerolineales bacterium | reverse complement strand
TAAAGCCATTCAAGACAGAAACCGTTTAATTAATGAAGGAAAAGAAGCCTATAACACTTCGATTCCCAAGGCCCGGGGCGAGGCCCAGAGAACAATCCAGGAGGCTGAAGGCTATGCCGTCGAAAAAGTGAACAAAGCCAAAGGAGATATCTCCCGTTTCCTGGCTGTGTACGGTGAATACAGAAAACATCCCTCCATCACCCGCACCCGTTTGTACTATGAGATGTTCGAAGATGTGTCACTGCCCCATCCGCCGAATTACAAAGATAAGAATGATAAATATGCCGACGGGTGGGGCAGATTAAGCAAAGAGGGAAGAAGCAAGCTGGAAGAATGGCGGCGGATTTATTACGCCCAAACTGCAAGCGTTGATGCGAATCTCGAAAGGATACTTAAGGCTATACAAAATTTGACTGAAGAAGAAAAAGAGACTCTTGCTATCCTTGCGGACAAAGGGCTTTCTGAAGAACTCTTGAAAAGACGCAAAGACGTAATTGTGGAGATGCAAAAAGGGGAGTTGATAAGCGAAGAAGATCTCTTCAGGGGTATCTGAGAAAATGTTTGAGATCAAGAGTGTCAAATCTGTGAAGAAAGATTTAAAAAAGCTTCCTCATGAAGTTATGATTGGTTCGCGTGAGAGTTTTTATGAAAAGCTGAGAAGGAGAGTACTGTAACGCCCTGCCTCTTAATCTTACTCGTACCCTGGCAGCCTTGAAAGCTTAACTTCGTCCATTTTTTTGGGGAGTTGCGCACGTTCTGCACGAACGTGCCCCCTCGACCATATGTTTCGCAAGTTCACCCATGGACATGGCGCCCAAAATGAAAATCTATAAAATCCCTAATGAGGATGAGGTCGAAAGAACCAACAAAATACAGAAAGATCTCTTTAACAAGACAGTGGATTTGTTTGATCCTCCTTTGCAAAAGGGCGTTCCGGAACGGCTGGAGCAGATTGTGGCCGCTGCAGAAATCAGCAAGGGCGATTGGGTCCTGGATATCGGAACCGGTACGGGAATTCTCGTGCCCCTCATCCGGAAATATGAGCCCGGTAAAATCTTTGCCTGTGATCTGGCCGAAGCCATGCTGGCCCGCTTGAAAGAACACTACCCCTACGCCGAAACCCTGTTGGGCGATGCACGGGATCTGACGCTCCCGGATGAAAGCATTGACGTGGTTTTTATGAATGCGGTCTATCCGAATATCGCGGACAAGGGGGCCGTCTTTAACAATATGAGCCGCACCTTGAAAACCGGCGGGCGAATGGTCATCAGCCACCCCATGGGCAAATCCTTTATCGACAAATTAAGGAAAGGGGCTCCGTTTCCCCTGGATGACTTCCCGGAAGAACCCGAGGCCGAAACCCTTTTGGCGCCCTACGGTTTGGAGATAACGACATTTGTTGACGAGCCCGAGCTCTATATCCTGGTGGCCGTTAAAACTTAAATTAGCGGCCATTGTTCAGCTATTGTTCCATCGCTAATAAGTTATTATTGGCACAACGAAGCAAAAAAAGGGACTTATAGGATGTCCCCTACATGTCCTACATTCGTAACGCAGGTTCACGGTTCAAGAGTTCACGCCTGTTTGAACTGGGTGAAAAGGAAGTCCGCAATCCCGCCATTACTATGGCCATGCGCCGTATCGCCATGTGCGAACAGGCGGGTACGGGTATGCGCATGATGCGGGAGGAGTGGCAGAAGCTGGGCCATCCAGTTCCGACTCATAAAAACGACCGTTCATGGAAGGCCTTTGAGTTCTTCATCCCGGAACTGGACAAGGAAGTGGACATGGCATCGGACCTGATGAAGGCCATGTTCGGCCGTACCGACCAAGTCGAAGCCCATGAGGCCCATGTCACACCCCAAGTGACACCCCAAGGCGAACCCCAAGTCACCCCCCAAGTCCTGCAATTGCTTTCCGTTCTGAAAGGCGCCAAGAATCGAGATACGCTGCAACGTGCCCTGGGATTAAAGGCTAGAAAGAATTTTCACCTCTTGTACCTGGTTCCCGCTCTGGAAGCTGGTCTAATCGAAATGACGATCCCTGACAAACCCCAAAGCAGCAGGCAGAAATATCAGCTAATGGACAAAGGGCGAAAGCTGATTCAAGATTCAAGATTGAAGGATTGGATATGACAAAGATCGAAAAGTTTGAAGACATGAGGCATGGCAAAAGGCCAGAGAAATCCCGATGTATTGGGGGAAAACAGCAGAAAAATAATAAAAAACATGTAAGGATGCAGGAAAAAAGGATCGGGATTGCGAAAGATATTGCAGAATGTGAGAAGCTTATGCCATATTTAAAATTAATGAAGGAGGGACTGTAAAAATGGCTGAATTAAGGTTGATTTCCGATCATGAACGACAGCTAAAGCCATTGGTGGAGGCAGAGCTGGAAAATGAATTGCGTTTGCTTCAAATAATACATTTAAAACAGTCTGGCTCTGTGATATATTTAATTATCGTAATGAGTTTATAGATAAAGGGAAACATGCCTTTCCCCAAAGGAGGAAACAGCATTATGGAACAAGACCTTACTGTCAAAATACCACGCACCTGGATAAAGGGATTGCCTGAAGAAGAGCTAACTCTCAAACAAATCATTCGTCTGGGCATTTACCAGTACAAGGTAGAGCGTGCAATTCAGTTGTATCGTGATGGTGTGGGCTCTCTGGGTTATGTTGCGGAACAAATAGGGCTTAATAAACAGGATCTGATCCGTGAGGCTCGTTATCATAATATCGATCCGGAGTATTCCGAACAAACGATCAAAGAGGAACTTTCTAAATGGCATTAAATGTTGTTTCAAATGCCAGCCCTCTTATGGTTTTTTCAAAACTGAATGCACTCCACTTGTTAAAAGAACTCTATAGTCGAGTTGACTTCCCATTTTCAGTTTACAGAGAGACTGTCAGTATCGGAATAAGGCGTGGTTTTGCGGACGCTCAAACACTAAATTCATTTCTTTTACAAAACAACTGGAAACCGGTAAAAGAAATTGAAATGCCTATGGATTTGCAGACCGTAAATCTTGACCGAGGCGAAAAAGAGTCGATTGCCTTGGCTTTATCGAAAAATGCACTACTTCTCATGGATGAAGAGCGTGGTCGGGATTATGCCCGGCAAAAGAATTTACAGGTACGGGGGTCATTGGGTATTTTGATTGAAGCTTATGCAAGAAAATTGATCAGCGAAGATCAACTGCGTTTCTATTTTCAGCAAATCAGCGAAAGAAAAGATATCTGGATTAATCCTGATATTTGTGTACGTTTGCTTGAAGAAATATTTGGCCCTGGGACATAGTGGTGGTCTACACTATTCACAAAATGTACAAATTGTAAACATGAGTCTACCTATCAACATACATGAAGTGCTGCAGAGCTGCCCTGTTAAAGGGTCAAATCTACGCATGACTCATGATAATTTTTTTCGTATAGTTTCTCTATGTGAAGGCCATTAAGAATCCAATGCTTTTCCCGAATAATCCTTGAATGTTTTAAAATCAGCGTTTGAGAAAAAAATCCTTTTCCGCTCGTTACCCCTATCAGTTATATGACAAAAAATTCCTTCGTACTTTATCCTCAACGGCCTTGCTATATCACATTCATTATCTTCGAACACAAGGCTGCAACCTTAAATGTTATATGTCAGCGGGCTTGACCCCAATTCATGCGCAAGTCACCTCTTTGACAAAAGCCGGGCTTTTATCCGTTCACGGCTTTTACTCAAGATCGAACCCTCTTTTTCGGGGATCTCATTGGAGCAGACAAAAGGCCTCTTTCGACGGCTGAGAGCCGGAAGCAGGAGTCAAAAGAAAAAATTAGAGGACTGTAATAACCGAAACCCAGCTTATGACTGTTAGGGGTATAATGAAAATTGCCGTTCATCTTGTTTAAAATATGCGCATATGCTAAGAAGCGCCTACATTCAAGAAATGAGCTGTGTTCTGAGCAGCGGCAGGTAATTAGTGCCCGACCGAAAACTGTTATTTTTCCTGATCTCTGCGTCAGGCTCAAATTATAATCCTCGAAATACTTAGTGTATTTCTGTGGTTATCGTTTTCGCCTTCCCCCGCCCAAAGTCCGGGATCTTCGACTTAATCTTGGAAAAAACCCCTAGTTTTCGGTCAGACACTAAATATAAAAATAAATCAAAATTAGTATAGGAAGGAAGATTGTCAATGGATATTCAGGAGATTACCCAAAACGTCGAAAAAGAGAGCCTGGTTCTCCGGCAGATTATAGCGGAAATGGGAAAGGTTGTAGTCGGCCAGAGGAACCTCATTGAAAGGATGCTGATAGGGCTTTTGTGCGATGGCCACCTGCTTTTGGAAGGGCTTCCGGGCCTGGCCAAAACAACGGCTGTAAAAACTCTGGCAGCGACAATCCGGACAACGTTTCAGAGAATACAGTTTACACCTGATTTACTCCCCGCAGATATCCTGGGTACCCAGGTCTACCGGCCTGACAATGGTTCCTTTGAAATGAAAAAAGGCCCTATCTTCCACAATATAATTCTTGCAGATGAAATTAACCGGGCGCCGGCCAAAGTCCAGAGCGCTCTTTTGGAGGCAATGCAGGAGAGGCAGGTGACCATTGGAGGTACGACCTTTCAGCTTGATAATCCCTTCCTTGTCCTCGCCACGCAGAATCCTATTGAACAGGAGGGGACATATCCGCTTCCCGAGGCCCAGATTGATCGATTTATGTTAAAGATCAAGGTGGATTATCCATCGGCCGTGGAAGAAAAGGAGATCATGGATCGGTTCAATAATGCGGTCACTGAAAATGTGAGGGGTGTTGTGGAGGTATCCCAGATTGAGTCGGTTAAGAAGGTGATTCAATCTATCCATATGGAAGAAAAAATTGTGGACTATATTCTGCGTATCTCCAGGGCCACACGAAACCCCCAGGAGTTTGGTCTTGATATAGGTCCCATGATCAGTTACGGGGCATCGCCCAGGGCCTCCATATGGCTCGACCAGGCGTCACGTGCCCACGCGTTCCTGAATGGTCGGGGCTATGTGACTCCACAGGATGTCAAATCCATGGCCCCGGACGTGCTTCGGCATAGGATAATTTTGAGCTATGAGGCCGAGGCAGAAGGAAAAAGCACCGATGACCTGATTGAGTTCTTGCTGGAACGGATTGAGGTCCCTTGAGATGCTCCCGGAGGAACTGCTTAAAAAGATACAACGGTTTCATTTCAAGACCCACCGCCTGGCCAATAACCTTTTTGCAGGCCAATATGAAAGTGCCTTCAGAGGCCGGGGGATTGAGTTTGCCGAGGTACGGGAATACCAGGCCGGTGACGACATACGTACCATTGACTGGAACGTCTCTGCCCGCTTTGGCCATCCCTTTGTAAAGGTCTTTCACGAGGAAAGAGAACTTACTGTTATCCTTGTGCTGGACCTTTCCGGCTCCCATTTATTCGGCACGAAAAAGAAATTCAAGAGAGAACTCCTGGCCGAGGTTGCAGGAATGCTGGCATTTCTGGCCATCAGGACCAATGACAAGGTGGGTGCCATCCTGTTCAGCTCCCAGGTGGAAAAATACATCCCCCCGAAAAAAGGGGCGTCCCATGTGTGGCGTTTAATAAAAGAGATATTCACCTATGAACCCAGGGAGTTAACCACCAACATAGACGGGGTCCTTACCTATTTAAACCGGGTTGTAAAACGCCACGCCATTGTTTTTCTCATATCAGACTGCATGGATACAGGTTTTGAGAGGTCATTGGGGCTGACAGCCAGGAAGCATGACCTCACAATTATCAGGGTATCTGACCCCGCGGAAGACGCCATTCCCGATGTGGGTCTGGTCACCATTCGAGATCCTGAGACCGGGCATGTGGCGTTGATTAATACCCGAAGTAAGCGGCTGAAGGAGCAGTGGCGAAATGCGCGCAAAGAGCAGGCTTCCTACCTCTCTGAACTTGTTAGAAGGGCAGGGGTTGACCTGGTGGATTTGTCCACAGATGGGCCGATAGTTGAGCCGTTGACACGCCTTTTTGATCAGAGGAGAAAGCGGTTGTGACGATTTTGGATTGCGGATTGCGGATTTGGGAATTAAAGGAATTTGTATCCAGGAAGTTGCGCCGAGAAAATGGCCTGTTTTGCAGGTGTTTTTTCCTCGTTCTCTTATTTGCCCTGTTGGTTATCCCTCTATGCCCCGCCATGTTATGGTCCCAGGATGATATCAGGAATACTGGCCCAACCCTGACCGCTTCCCTGGATCGGGGTTCGGCAAAAGTTGGGAGTACAGTAGCCCTTTCTCTGCACTATCGTCTCCCTGAGGGAGCAGGGTTTTCTGATATTCCGGAAATAAAGGGTCTTGAGGACCTTACCCCCATGGACCGTGAAATAGGGCCGGATGAGATCAGGATCACCCTGTTAGTGGACCAACTGGGTTCATGGAAGACAGGGCCAATCTCCGTGAATTATCTGGACAAAGATGGAAAGACACAGGTGCTGACAACTGACCCGGTATCACTGACTGTGTTGTCTAACCTGGGAGAAAAACCCGAAGAAGCTGAACTCAGGCCCATCCAGGGGATTATTCCCACAACACATTTATGGTGGAAATACGTACCATGGGTCGCCGGTATAGCTGGACTTTTAATGATCGTGTTTGGCCTTCTCTGGTGGTACCACAGGAGGCGCCGCAAGGAGCTCTCAGCCATGGCTCAGGATCCGGCCCATGTATGGGCAAAAAAGGAGATTGAACACCTGGAGGCCCAGAGACTTTTTGAGAAGGGGCAAGCCAAGGCATTCTATTTCCGTTTTTCTGAAATAGTGAGGCGATACCTGGAGGCCATAAGAGGCTTTCCGGCCGCTGAATTCACCACAGAAGAGATCACTTCGTGTATAGATAACGAACAGGATCGAAAACTTTTGCCCTTACTGAGGCAGGCTGATCTGGTTAAATTTGCAGACACAATCCCCACACCGGCCAGAAAAGAGGAAGAGGTAAATACGGCGCTTGCCTATATCCATGAGACCAGCCCGGGTCCGGAGGCAGGGGATTCATCAGTCGGGCAGCAGAGGACCCCCTCATAAGCGCTAAGTTATTTTTGC
>JAIVXD010000121.1:0-7117 GCA_048636195.1 Anaerolineales bacterium | reverse complement strand
CTGGAAGGATCTGATCTGCCCGATGTTGTATGGGGCGTTGATTTTCTAAGACAGATTGCGGAAGGAGAGGATATTCATCTCAAAAACAGGGTTATCGTGGTTGGAGGCGGCAATGTGGCGGTTGACGTGGCCCTTAGCGCAATGAGATGCGGAGCCAATGATGTGACCATGGTTTGTCTTGAGGGCAGGGAGGAGATGCCTGCCCACGAATGGGAGATCCAGGGCGTATTAGACGAAGGTGTCCGGTTGATGACTTCATGGGGACCGCACAAAATCGTGAGCGAAAATGGTCAAATCACGGGCATGGAGCTGGTTCATTGTGTGTCGGTATTTGATGACCAGTGCGTTTTCAATCCCTCTTTTGACGATTCAAAGGAGAAGATAGAGGGAGATCAGGTTGTTTTGGCCATAGGCCAGGCGTCTGATCTGAAATTCCTTGAAGACAAGAGCCAGATCTCTGTAGATAAGGGCCTTATTGTGGTAGATGAGGATACACTTGAGACTGGCATGAAAGGGGTCTATGCTGGTGGTGATGTGGCAGCAGTGCCAGGCGCTATTATTCATGCTATTGCTGCCGGGCGAAAGGCAGCATCATCCATAGACGAGGCCCTGGGAGGCACAGGAGACATCGAGGAAGTACTGTTTGAAAGGGATGCTCCTGATCAGCACATAGGTCGGGATGAAGGCTTTGCTTCATGGCCGCGTGAAAAGATTCCTGAGCTTGAATTAAAGGCAAGACACCAGGGATTTCAGGAAGTGGCTTTAGGATATGATGATGAGCAGGCAATAAAAGAGGCCAGGCGTTGTCTCCAATGCGATTTACGCCTATATCTTGAAAGTAACCCCTCTCCCCCTGAAAAAATACTGGTCTTCAATGAGGAAAATATAAACCAGGTGTCTGAAGACGAGGGAGTATTTCAACTCTATGATGATGAAAAAAAGGTCATTTCCATAAAAGGGACCGGTGCTCTGCGTCAGAGTCTGCTCGAAGCGTTGGAAGATAATGAAAACGCAGCCTGGTTTAGTTTTGAAGAAGATAAGATGTACTCCCAGCGGGAAAGTGAATTGATCCAGCAGTACCTTCAGGAGCATGGTGAAATGCCCGGAGGCGGAGATTCCGATCTGGATGACCTGTTTTGATCGTAGAAGGTCAACTGCTTATTTTATTTGCAGGCAAAAAACACAAAAAGTAGAATTGACATATTGTACTATAAATTGTTAATGGAATAATTATGGAAATTGTGAATCCGCTCAGTGAAGTAGCCGAGGCTATAATCGAGGCTGGAGGAGAAGCCCTAAAGTCCTGCTATCAATGCGGGCTCTGCACGGCTTCTTGTCCCTGGAATCTGGTACGCAGCTTTCTCACACGAAGACTTATTCATGAGTCACAGGTCGGCCTGCTGGACCTTGAGAGCGAAGAAGTCTGGCTTTGTGCCACCTGTGGCGCTTGTGTGGAACGATGCCCCCGCGGTGTGGAGATTATAGATATCTTCAAGGCATTGAGGGGAATCGGAAGTCAGTGGGGGACTGCCCCCAAGACCGTAAAGGTTGTAATGGGTGGTATTGCAAGTTCGGGGAATCCATGGGGTGGGCTACTGGAGGAGAGAGCAGACTGGGCAAAGGGCCTTGGGTTGAAGACCTTCACGCCTGGCACTGAACTTCTTTATTACCCCTGTTGTACCCCGGCTTATGATAAAAGGGCCCGAAGGATCGCACTGGCCACGGTGGATATCTTGAAGAAAGCCGGTGTCGATTTCGGGATTCTGGGGCCTGAGGAGAAATGTTGCGGAGAGAGCGCGCGTAAGGTGGGCGAGGAGGATATTTTTCAAAGCCTGGCCAAGGGTAATATTGATGCTTTCAAACGCCATGAAGTGAAAAGGGTTTTGGTCTCCTCACCTCACTGCTATCATACCTTCAAAAACGAATACCCCGATCTTGGTGGGGATTTTGAAGTTGTTCATATCACTCAGTTCCTAATGGAATTGATTGAGGATGGGAGGATAAAGCCCGAGAAGCCTTTTCCAAAGAAGGTCACCTATCATGACCCCTGTTACCTGGGGCGTCATAATAAGGTATACGAGGAGCCAAGAAAGGTGTTGGAAAGCATTCCGGAACTTGAACTCATTGAGCTTCCGGATTCCCGGGAGGACGCCGTCTGCTGCGGTGGCGGCGGGGGAAGGATATGGATGGAGACCAAGAAAGAAGAAAGGCTTTCCGACCTTCGAATACAACAGGCTCTGGATGTAGGTGCAGAGGTGCTGGCCATTTGCTGCCCTTATTGCATGCTCAACTTTGATGATAGCCTCCTCAACATGGGCAAGGAGGATGAGATTGAGATTAGGGATATCTCAGAGCTTGTTGGCCAAGTAATATAGCGAAGCTTCACCTCAGACCGCAAAGTGTTGAAGCTTGTAAAAATTTGTAATTAAATCCGAAATTCGAATATCGAAGCACGAAACAAATTCAAATGACAAAAATATCAATGACAAAGACGGGAAGCGACAGTATTATCCCCATTTGTTTTGAATTTTAAACATTTGGGTTTTAATATTGTTTCGGATTTCGGATTTCGATATTCGAATTTTGGTAACTACAATAGCGCTCTCTCTGCATGTTGAATTGTCAGAATCGAGCATAAGCCTTTTCGAGATAGTGCACTAATGGGGTCGATATGGAGCAAAGAATAGGAGTTTATGTTTGTCACTGCGGGCTAAACATTGCTGCCACGGTTGATCCGAAGGAGGTAGCGGAATCAGCTGCATCCCTTAATGGAGTAGTGTTAGCCCGGGATTATATGTTCATGTGCTCCGATCCAGGTCAGGAGCTAATTCTTAAAGATATCAAGGAGCACAAGCTTGACAGGGTGGTAGTGGCTGCTTGCTCTCCTTTAATGCACGAAGGTACTTTTCGCCGTGTTTGCCGTGAGGCCGGAATAAACCCCTATTTTTTAGAAATCGCCAACATCCGGGAGCATTGTAGCTGGGTTCATGATGATGGGGCTACTGAGAAGGCCAAAGAGCTTGTTAGGGCAGCGGTGATGAAGGCTTATTATGACGAGCCCCTGGAGGCAAGTGAAGTTTCCATCAATCCGAACACCCTTGTTGTAGGTGGCGGGATTGCCGGAATTCAGGCAGCCTTAGATATAGCCAACGCCGGCTACAAAGTTTATCTGGTTGAGCGTGAACCCTCCATTGGCGGGCACATGATTCAGCTTGATAAGACGTTCCCTACGCTTGACTGCTCTGCCTGCATCCTGACACCGAAAATGAGCGATGTCGGGTCCCATCCTAATATTGATCTTCTATCCTATAGCGAGGTTGAGGAAGTCTCAGGAAGTATAGGTGAATTCAGGGTCAAGATCAGGAGGAAGGCCCGTTATGTGGACGAGGACAAGTGCACAGGATGTGGCCTTTGTATGGACGAGTGCCGTTTGAAGGGCCGTATAACCAGTGAATTTGATTTGGGTCTGGGAAAGAGAAGTGCTATCTACACCCCTTTTGCCCAGGCTGTGCCCAATAAACCTGTGATTGATCCTGAGCACTGCCTCATGCTGAAAACAGGTAAGTGCGGCAAGGAAGGGCCAAAGTGCGTTGAGGCATGCGGGCCAAAGGCGATCGACTTCGAGCAGAAAGATACGTATCTGGAACTTGATGTGGGGAGCATTATCCTGGCAACCGGCTATGATCAGCATGACCCCTCGGCTGTGCCACAGTACGGATATGGTAGATATGACAATGTCATCAGCGGGTTGGAATTTGAGCGGCTTTCCAATGCCGCAGGCCCAACCGAAGGGCAGATTTTGCTCAAGAACGGCCAGGCGCCCGAGAGTGTTGCCATTATTCATTGTGTGGGCAGCCGGGATAAGAATTTTCACGAATATTGCTCCAGGGTCTGCTGCATGTATGCCCTCAAGTTCGCCCACCTGATAAGAGATAAGACTAACGCCGAAGTGTACCAGATGTACATTGACATGCGATGCTTTGGAGAAGGGTATGAGGAGTTCTACGAGCGTCTCAGTACCGAGGACGGGATAGTGTTTATCCGGGGTAAGGCCTCCCAGGTTACGGACCGGGCCCAGACCGAGGAGGAGAAAGGGAAGCTAACCGTATGTGTAGAGGACACACTCTTAGGGAAATTTATCCGGGTGCCGGTGGACATGGTCATCCTCTGCGATGCCCTTGAACCAAGAGCAGACACAGAGCAGACAGCCAAGGTTTTCTCCATCGGCCGGAGGGCGGATGGCTTTTTCATGGAGAGGCACGTAAAGCTCGATCCAATAAGTACCCTTAGCGATGGAATATTTATTGCCGGATGTTGTGAGGGGCCTAAAGACATACCCGACACGGTAGCCCAGGCCAAGGCGGCCGCCTCTGAAGTGCTGAGCCTGTTGGCCCGGGGTTCAGTGGAAATTGAGCCCATTGTTGCCTCTGTGGACGAGGAAGTATGCATCGGTTGCGGCCTATGCGAGAAGATGTGTGTCTATGGTGCGCTTTCCCTTGCCGAGCCTGAAAGAGTAATGACCGTAAATAAAGCATTATGTAAAGGGTGCGGGGCCTGTTCCGCTATTTGTCCTTCAGGGGCTATGTCGCTGAACCATTTTACCTATCGTCAGATATTGAGCGAGGTGGAGGCCTTTAGCTCCTATTAATTGAAACAAGTCTTATTATTGACTGAGCTGAAAAAGGTCTGGATTTACCGGCCATCTGGGAAATCTAATCAAGCATAATATGTGAAATTGCGACTCCATGCCCTCAGCATCAATTTCAAGGAATCCACCCAAATAGCCCTGCCTTTTCCCCGAATTTTAGTGACTTGAAAGTTCGCCCTCCCAATCTTAGCTTATCTATTGAGGGAATAAGGAGCAGTCGTGAAAGATTGACATTTGTCTGTTATTGTTTAATACGGGTTAACTACTCAGGTTCCGGGGTTCACGGTTCAGTAATTTTACCTGATACATGCGATGAAAAAAGATAAGCTATATCAAATACCAGACCACGTAACGGACGTCATCCTCGAAAGTATTTCCGACGGGGTGTTTACCGTGGATCACGAATGGCGAATTACCTCATTCAACCATGCTGCTGAGGAGATTACAGGAATCCCGCGTGATGAGGCCCTTGGAAAACACTGTCGGGAAGTTTTCCGCTCCAACATGTGTGAAACAGATTGTGCCCTTCGTCGCACAATGAATGAGGGGAAACCCTTTATCGATACATCCACTTATATAGTAAATAGCGAAAAACGGCGCATTCCGGTTGCGGTCTCTACTTCGCTGCTCAAGGATGAGGATGGTACGGTCCTGGGCGGCGTTGAAACGTTCCGTGACATGAGCCTGGTGGAGGAACTGCGCAAGAAACTGGATGCCCGTTATCAGGTGGGCGATATGGTCAGCCGCAGCCCGTCCATGCATAGGATATTTACGATCCTGCCCCAGGTGGCGGAGAGCGACAGCACGGTATTGATACAGGGAGAGACAGGGACCGGCAAGGAGCTATTGTCCCGGGCCATTCATGAGTTAAGTCCCAGGCGGGGCAAGCCTTTTATCACGATCAATTGCGGCGCCTTTCCGGATACTTTGCTGGAATCGGAGCTTTTTGGATACAAGGCAGGGGCCTTTACCAACGCTACCAAAGACAAACCGGGTCACTTTGCTGCTGCTGAAGGCGGCACCATTTTGCTGGATGAAATCGGAGATCTCAGCGCTGCGTTTCAGGTGCGGCTTCTCAGGGTCCTGCAGGATCGGACGTACCAGCCACTTGGAGGCACAAAACCTGTCAAAGCTGATGTGCGTGTAATTGTGGCTTCAAACAAAGACCTCAGCAAGCTGGTAAAAAGCGAAACTTTTCGGCAGGATCTTTTTTATCGCATTAATGTGGTCAGGTTGGATTTACCTCCCCTGCGCGATAGAAAAGAAGATATCCCTATGCTCGTTAAGCATTTTATTTCGAGGCTGAACCGCTTGCGTGGCAGGTCTGTCGCAGGAATAAGCCAGAAGGCGCTTGCACTTCTCCTGTCGCATGATTATCCAGGAAATATCCGGGAACTGGAAAACAGTATCGAGCATGCCTTTGTGCTTTGCCCTGAAGGGCAGATTGAACCCGATTGCTTGCCGGATAACCTCAGGGCTTTGGTCTCCAGACCAACCACGAACGCCAAAATCGACGCGGCATTGCAGTCGGTGGAAGTTCAGGTGATCCTGGATGCGCTTAAACGCAACAAATTCAATCGCCTTGAAGCGGCCCGCGACCTCGGTATACATAAGAGCACATTGTTTAGAAAAATAAAAATGTTAGGTATTGACCTTCCAAAAATTGATGGGCGCACTAAACGGAAGCGAGCCCGTTAGAGTCGCAATATTGCAACTCTAATAGCCCCTATCGTTGCATTAACGCTACTCAATCAACAAATTCCATTTACTCTTTACAAACCCTGATTGCCAGATAACCCTTTGATAATATAATTTTTATTGTCATAGGCAAGTCATTCTCTCAGTTGTGGCATACGATTTGCTATTATCTAATAGGATGAGGGAGATATTGGGAATGAAAGTGGCTTTAACCGTCTGGGAAAATCGTATTTCTCCGCTCTTCGATTGCGCGCGCACGTTGCTTATTGTGGACATTACTGACCAAACGGCAACCGGCAGGTATTTTGAGCCCTTTCATTGCGAGTCGCCTTCTTCCAGGGCCGCGAAACTGTCAGATCTAAAAGTACAGGTTTTGATCTGTGGCGCTGTCTCAGATCTGTTTGCCAACATGATTGAGACCTACGGTATTAGAATTATCCCCTTTGTCGCAGGCGCCGTTGACGAGGTAATTGATGCCTATTTAACGGGAGCTATTTCCAGTTCGAAATTTCAAATGCCTGGATGCGGAACCGGGCGCGACAATGGATATAGGTAACCGTTCACGGGTTCAAAGGTTCAGAGGTTCAAAGGTTGCATTCTCATCACCATGCGTCATTTTGTAGACGTTTTGTACGGGAAAACCGACCCCTTACACATTCGCACAAACCTGCCCGCCATTGTCGAGCTCTTGGGATATGCCCGTTCCGTATATGACAGGCTAGGCAGGCGGGTCTGGAACATGGTATTTGGCAATTATGTGGCAAAACTAGC
>JAIVXD010000120.1:0-7126 GCA_048636195.1 Anaerolineales bacterium | reverse complement strand
GGGACGGTGACTAAAAGAGTGAAAAAAACACCGACTGCGCCTGCTTCCGTCGGGGTAAAAAAACCAAAGTATAGACCACCGATTACTAAAACAAATATTGCAATCGCTTCGATTATTCCGGTAAGTGATATTATTTTCTCTTTAAGACTTGTCTTTGGCCCGGCAGGGCCGTACTTCGGATTGAACCTGCAAATAACAACTATGGTCAACACGAACAAAATCCCCAAAAGGATTGCAGGCAGGATCCCGGCAAGGAAAAGCTTTATGATAGACTGTTCGGTTTGTAAACCAAGTATAATAAGGATCACGCTGGGAGGCATGACCGTGCCTAATGTGCCGCCTGTGACGACAGTCCCGCTGCTCAGCATGTCGTCATACTTGTACTTTTTCATCTGTGGCAGGGCCACAGCACCCATGGTGGCAGCAGTAGCTGTATTGGAGCCACAGATCGCGGCAAAAAGTTCATCAGCTCCTATCGTGGCAATAGCCAGGCCTCCGCGCATATGACCGAACCATTTATAAGCGCAATTATATAGTTTTTCAGCTATTCCTGAATTAAATGCGAGGTACCCCATAAAGACAAAAAGGGGGATTACCGTTAGGCCATATTTTGAAAACGTCACCCAAATGTCAGTAGCAACCATTGTGATTGCTGCCTTAAAGGAGATCACGTACCAAAAGCCGCAGAAGCCCACAATGCCCATAGCAAAACCTACAGGCATACCTGAAATAAATAATACAAGGAGAAGGATTGCAATTCCGATTATTCCGGCAAGCGCTATATCCATCAATCCTCCTCCTCTTGCCCAATGAAGAATTTTAAGAAATCAGTAAAAAAAACCAAGGCAAGAACGGCACAACCAATGGCAACACCATACGTGAAAGGGTAATAGACGATCTGTAACGTTTCTGTTATTTCCCCTGATTCTCTCAGGGTTGATGCCCATTTTGCAATGTGCCAGGCTGCCATACTAAAAAAAACCATACAAATGAAACAGCTTAAGCTATTTGCGATTCTCTGGGCCTTTTTTGAGAACTTTTTTATTAAGATGTCAACTGCAATATGTCCCCTTTTGATCTGGGTGTAACCCAAGGCAAAGGCCGTCACAATAGCCCCCAAAAACCCCATAATTTCAAAAGTGCCCCTGACTGGCATCCAGACAACACGCAGGAATACGTTTGCACATGTCAAAACGACCATTGCCACTAAAAAGACACCCGCTACCCACATAAGTGCCTGGTTCAAAATCTGGCTTATCTTGTCAAGAGTCGTCATGTTAACGTTCCCGATCCCACATAATGTATCTGTTTCGAAGTTACACTTTAAACCATTGAGAAGGGTTGTAGACTCCGGTTGTCACAATGAACATTTCTCCGAAACCTACAACCCATCATACCTTCACATCCCGATATCGGTTAGGATGGCTTCTATTGGTTTTTCTTCATAAATGCCTTGATGTCCGCTACAATAGCATCTGCTGGAACGCCTTTCTCTTTTGCACTCTTGATCCATCCTGCTGTGATGGGTTCCAACAATTTGTTCCACTTGGCCATCTCTGCTTTAGAGAGTTCAATAACCTCGACACCTTGTGTCTTTTTTGACCATTCAACAGATTCTATCACATGCTTATCCATGTAGGCCCCTACCCACTCAGCATGCTCTTTTGCCAGGTCATCCATAACCTTTTGAACATCTTTGGGCAGAGAATTCCACTTATCCATGTTCATAACTACGGAAAAGGGATAGATCACTGTATCGGTCACAGTCACATACTTGCAGATCTCAGCGAACTTGAAATCCTTCATTACCTCAAGGGACGTGAATAGACCCTTGACCACTCCCTTTTGCAAGGCTTCAGGAACTGCAGACATGGGCATACCCACCTGGTTGGCCCCCCATGCCTTTAGAATTTTGGCAGCACCACCAGAGGCACGCAGATCTACGCCTTTCATGTCTTCTAATTTTCTTATGGGCATTTTCGACATGATATTAGAAGTCCCGCATGTATACATGCACAGGACTTTCACCTTTGAAAATGCCTTGGGATCATATTTCTTATACAGATCCCAGAGTGTAAGGCTGGCCACTCGCGCATTTGGAAAACCGAGTGGAAGACTGGTGGCGTTGGTGACTACAAAACGGCCCGGTTGGTAAGCCATGCAGAGAGTGCCGATATCAGCAGTTCCAGCAATAACGCCGTCAAACATATTTTTTGCACCAAGTAGAGTGCCACCATGAAAAGCGTCTATCTTGACCTTACCACCGGTGCGCTTTTCCACCTCTTTTATCCATCTCTCTAACTGAACACCAACAAATGTCCCAGCTGGCGTAAACTGAGCATAGCTCAATTTGATGGGACCTGCCGCAGCAGGTGTTGAGATCAGGGTAATTACAAACAATGTTGTCAATAAAACTCCGGCCAGCACAAATCCTGTTTTTCGTCTCATATTTCATACCTCCTTATTAATAAACCATTTGTTAACCCCTTATCACGATAACCTCTCTTTTCACCTCCCTTCTCCTAAATTTAAGCGCCTAAAATTTTTGATATTTTTTCTTCCGTATTCCTTGCCCCGTGAAATGCGAAGCATACTTCACAGGGCCCTATTCCGCATTTTAAAAAATGCTCGGTTCCACGAACTCCCCAAAAATATCTTTGAAAACATTCGACATTTCACCTACCGTTGCGTAATCCTTACAGCATGCAAGCAGATAGGGCATAACGTTTTTCTCTTCTCTGGCCGCCTTTTCAAGTGCTTTTAAAGAGTTTTTGACCGCCCTATTGTCCCGGTCCTTCTTGAGTTCCTTAAGTCGTTTAATCTGTAAACGCGCCCACTCCTCGTTGTATTCGTGGAGATCCACTTCCATGTCAACGCCTTCTGTGTACTTGTTGACACCGACCTTTATGACTTTCCCTTCCTGAATCTTTTTCTCAAACTCGTAAGCCTGCCTTGCCACTTCTTTCTGCACATACCCGGACGAAACAGCCTCAACCATGCCACCGACCTTCTCTACCTTTTCCATCTCTTCCAGGATCTTTGCTTCCATTTCTTTGGTCAGCGTTTCTATAAAGTATGAGCCGGCCAGGGGATCCACCGTATCCCTGAGCCCTATTTCATCCATGAGTATTTGAAAGGTCCTTAAGGACAGGAGCGCTGCCCGCTCCGTGGGAATCGTATATGCCTCGTCAAAAGAGCAAAGTGCTGTCGTCTGAGCGCCGGATAGGGCCGCTGCAAGCGCATAGTATGCCCCACGCACGATATTATTTTCCGGCTGCTGCTTGGTCATACCCGAGCCGCCACCACCGAATATGCCGCGGAGGAAAAGCGCTTTCTTATTCTGAACATCATATCGTTCTCTCAATAACTTTGCCCATAACTTCCTTGCCGCCCGAAATTTTGCCACTGTCTCCCAGATGTTACCATAGATATTCAGATTAAAAGAAAATCTGCCTACAAAATCTTCTGCCTTGTATCCACGGGCGACTACGTTATCGATGTACGCAAAGGCAATCATGAGTGCATAAGAGATTTCTTGCACCGGGGTAGCACCCGATTCCCTGATATGATAACCGCAGACCGAAACCGGATTGCATCTGGGCAACTCCTTCATGGAATACTCGATAGTGTCACCAATCAGCCGGACCGCCGGTTCCACAGGATAGATCCAGGCTCCCCTGCCAACCATCTCCTTGAGGATATCGTTCTGAGGAGTGGCTGAGATCTCTTCTTTTTTATATCCAAATTTTTCCGCCACTGCCTGATACATGGCCAGCATAATGGAAGCTACAGCATTGATTGTCAGGCCGCTCCCGATACGGTTCAGTTGGATATCCTTGAACGCGATCTCAAAATCCCTCAAGGAATCAATGGCCATACCCACGCGTCCCACTTCACCCTCTGCCATAGGATCGTCGGAATCATAGCCCATCTGCGTAGGGAGATCGAAGGCCACATTAAGCCCCGTTTGCCCATGGGAGATCATTAGTTTGAATCGTTTGTTTGTCTCCTCTGGCGTACCAAACCCTGTATACTGACGGGTTGTCCAGTTTCTACTCCTAAAACCCATGGGGTGAATACCACGGGTAAAAGGAAAATCGCCTGGATCTGCGAGATCCTTCTGGTAATCAAAGCCGATCCGTTCAAGGTCATCAGGCGTATAAACCGGCTTGATCTTTATGTCTGACTGAAGTGTAACTTCTTTGATGGCATCTTTTTCATCTTTGATATAAGTGGCTACTCCCATGATCCCCTCATTTTCTTTTTATGTGATTTAACTGTGGTTCCATTAAAGGGACAATCAGCTGCGTGCCTAAAGGTTCAGTATATGCGTGGATGGTCACGGACTATTTCGCTGCATTTTCCCCGATAAACTTTACGATCTCATCAAAGTGAACTCCCCCTGGGAAGATTCCGTTCACTCCAATCTCCTTAAGGGTCGGTATGTCTTTGTTAGGAATAACACCACCCACAACAATCAGTTTATCACCAATATCCTGTTCTTTCACCATCTCCATAAGTTTCTTACAAATGGGAATATGGGCCCCGGACATGATGGAAAGACCAATGACATCAGCACCTTCCTGGATGGCCTGGTTAACAATGCTGGGTACAGTCTGATGAAGTCCCGTATAAATAACTTCCATCCCGGCTTCCCGCATGGCGTGGGCGACTACTTTGGCCCCCCTGTCATGGCCATCCAGCCCTGGTTTGGCCAAAAGGACCCTTATCTTTCTCTCTGCCATATTTATTAGGTCTCCTGATTAAATAATGCCTTGGATGTTTTGCAACTCATTGATAATAAATAACTTTTTTCGAGTAATGATTTCTTGCCTTGCACATGTAATAATAGAGGGCGTAAGGCGCAATGCAAAATTGTTTTTTCTGAATCCATCGTATCAGAGTTCTACAGCCCCGGCAATATCGAAAGTCGTTAACTAGTGTCCATCCAGAAACAACCAATTTCTGGATGGAGCTTTCAGCGGTCAGCGAACAGCAATCAGCCAACACCTTGTTTTTAATGTCCTTTGCTGAAAGCCGAAAGCTGATGGCTGATAGCGCGCATCCAAAAACGCTAGTTTCTGGATGGGCACTAATTAGAACCCCCAAATGTTTCTCTGTACGTGTTTACAAGTGAACCTATATTATAAGTCACGGAGGGATGGATGATGACAAAAATGCCTCGTATTCTTGTCGTTGATGACGAAACGGCCATGAGACAATCTCTTAAGGACTGGTTGATGGAGGATGACTATGAGGTTGACCTGGCAGCAAGCGGGGAAGATGCTATTTCCATGGCCCGGGATAGAAGCTGGGATATAATTCTACTGGATCTCAAAATGCCGGGAATGGATGGTCTGGAAACCATGAGCAGGCTTAAGAAAATGATTCCGGAGACTGAGATACTCATGATGACGGCCTATGGTTCCATAGATACAGCAGTTCAGGCCATGAAAGAAGGGGCTTTTGATTACCTGGTCAAGCCTTTTGACCCAGACGAAATAGATATGCTGATCAAAAAAATTGTAGCACACAAGGAACTGGTTCTTGAGAATATCCTGCTGCGTAAGAAACTGGCGGAGAGACACCAGTATGATGAGATTATCGGGAAAAGCGATGCTATGCAGGGGGTTTTTGATTTGATTTCCCGTGTGGCCCGGGCCGATTCTACGGTCCTTATTACCGGTGAAAGCGGCACAGGGAAAGAACTGATCGCCCAGGCCATCCACGGAAACAGCAACCGCTGTTATATGCCATTTATTGCAGTAAGTTGCGGGGCATTACCTGATTCCCTGTTGGAAAGCGAACTTTTCGGTTATGTAAAAGGGGCCTTTACCGGTGCAGAAAATTCAAAGAAGGGCCGTTTTGAGATGGCCAACAAAGGCACCCTTTTCCTTGATGAAATCGGAGACATCAGCCTGAAAACGCAGGTTGATCTTTTGAGGGTCCTACAGCAAAGGGAACTCATGCGTCTGGGGAGTGAAGAGGTCATTAAGGTTGATGTTCGCATACTGGCAGCCACTAATCGTGACTTACAAAAGGCTATTAAAGAAAACCGATTTCGTGAGGATCTATACTATCGCCTGAATGTGATCTCTATCCACGTCCCCCCTTTAAGAGAGCGAAAAGAGGATATCCCTCTACTTGTAAAGGCATTTATCGAGAAGTATTGCCTGGAACTGAATAAAGAAGTTGTGAAGATAGCCCCTTCCGCTCTGAAGCTACTATTGGGTTATGACTGGCCAGGAAATGTGAGGGAATTGGAAAACGTCATTGAAAGAGCTCTTGTGATCGGCTCGGGTAAGGAAATCGTACAGGAGGATCTTCCCTTTTCCCGAAAAGAGATTGAACCTTATGAGTTTCCCAAGTCATTAAAAATGATGGAAAAAATGCATATTGAAAGAATCCTGGGCGAAAGTGATTGGAACATCAGTCGGGCAGCCCGCGAACTGGGTATCGATCGGCAGACACTCTACAATAAAATAGAAAAATATCAGATCAGAAGGGGGCAGGCTTAAATCGATTTGTCAAATTGCATCACTATTTGCCCCATCGGGGTTGTTGAGGAGGATATTCTTGGCCGCATCACAAAGTGTATTGAAAAACACCACGATCTCGTGTGCAAGATTTCCCCAGGCATGGAAAATCCCAACTACGCTTACGATGAACTGCGGGGCCAGTACAATTCAAAACTGATCCTAAAACATCTGATAAAATGTTGCCCTCAAGATACCCTAAGATTCATAGGGGTTACACATGTGGACCTGTATGTGCCAATCCTTAAATTTGTATTTGGATTGGCTCAGATGGAAGGTCAATGCGCCGTCATCTCAATACACCGGCTTCGTCCGCAATTCTACAATCTGTCGCCAGATCCCGATCTTTTGGTGGCGCGCATGGAAAAAACCGTGTTGCACGAACTGGGGCACAGCCTTGGTCTAACCCACTGCCGAGATCGACGTTGTGTTATGTACTCTTCCACGCGTATTGAAGATACGGATCTTAAGCGATCAGACTATTGTCCCACCTGTTTTGAACTTTTCAGGTGGCACCTTGATAAATGCCTCACTAATGCTCATACTTGAATGCCTATTTTTTCGGCACTTGTCGTTTATTTTGACAATAG
>JAIVXD010000119.1:0-7174 GCA_048636195.1 Anaerolineales bacterium | reverse complement strand
CTTTTCTTCTTAAACTTACCTGGAGAGCATCGGCTATGAAGTGCCCAAAATGCATGGGATCATTTTGACAGTATATCTGCGGTATGGAGAACCTTCAATTAAGGAGGATTCTATCATCCTGATTGGTTAGGAGTGGTCAAACACTATATATTGGGGTAGACTAGACATTCAGTTTCATCTGGGGATCTTCATCCCGGTTGCATGTATGCAACGTGTATCGCAAGACATTGATAACATTGATTATTTCATATATAAAGATACCTGCAATCCAATCCCCCCATATTCCTTTATTAAAATCGCGTTTTCAGGTACCACATTATTGACTTCAGCCACTTGGCACCCGTTATGCTCAATAGATTGATTTCACTTCCGCGAGTACGAAGGAACTACGCGTGGCGTTTACTCCCTTTGCATTGAACACGTCATGCAGGACGACCTGTGAGTAGTGCTGCATGTCCCGCGCAACAATTTCGAGCATCAGGTCAACATCGCCCGACACTGCGAAGACGCTGACAACGCCCTCGATTTTTGCAAGGTTGTGCGCGAGTTCTTCCCAACTCACGTCTGCATCGCGAAGCACACCACAATACGCACGTACAGAGAGCCCGAGTTTTTGTCGATCCGTGAGGGCTCGGTACCCTACAATGACGCCATCCCGCTCAAGCCGTGCAATACGCCGTGAACAGCTCGAGTGGGATAAGTTGACCAGCCCCGCAACATCAATATTTGAAAGCCGTCCGTTGGTTTGTAAAGCCGCAATGATCTTCCGGTCGAAGTCGTCGAGTTTTACCATTTGCAAAACCTTTGCATATGCATTTTAATTATTAAGGAGTTTTGATTAGATATAGCAAATAGCTCAATATTTTGCAAGAACTTTGATAAATCTTACAATATATACAAAATACTTGCAAATAAGAGAAAGGGCTCCTACATTTAAACACGTGGCTTGGTCATTATACTACGCCGCAAAAGAAGCATTGATAATCATTTTTGTAAGGAGGTGATTCATGATCCAGCCCAAGGCTTCCGCAAAGCCCTCCGGATACCGTTGGGTAGTCTTCTGTCTCCTGGCCTTTGGTTACCTGTTAGTATATTTTCACCGGCTCTGCCCGGCGGTGGTGGCCTTGGACATGCAGGCCGACCTCCAGACCAGCGGCGCTTTGCTGGGTTTTTTGGCAGCCGCCTATTTTTATCCTTATGCCTTGATGCAACTTCCTTCAGGCCTGCTTTCCGACTCCTGGGGCCCACGTAAAACCATCACAGTCTTCTTTGCCATAGCCGGCGCCTCTTCCATTTTTTTGGGTATGGTCGAGTCAATGGGACTTGCTATCCTGGCTCGGACACTGGTGGGGTTGGGTGTGGCCATGCTATTTGTACCCACCATGAAAGTGATGACCAATTGGTTCAAAATTGAAGAGTTTGCCCGGATGACCGGCATACTCATGGCTGTGGGCGGACTGGGGGCATATACTGCCTCCTGGCCACTAGCCTGGCTGAGTGACAAGATAGGCTGGCGGGGTAGCTTTGTGGCCATCGGTGCCGTAACCCTATTGGTGGCGGTGGCCATCTGGTTCCTGGTGCGCAACACTCCCCAGGATATGGGGCTTCCAGTGATTAACCAACCGGCCCAAGACAACCCCGGAAAGGCCAAAACAATCGGACTGGTCCAGGGTATGAAGATGGTGCTTTCCTCGGGACCCTTTTGGTTTTTGGCGGCTTGGCTCTTCTTCTCGTTCAGTATATTCTTCAGCTTCGGAGGGCTTTGGGGCGGTCCCTACCTGATGCAAGTCTATGGCCTCAACAAAGCTGAGACAGGCAACATACTTGGAATGCTGGCCTTGGCCATGATAGTGGGGAGCCCTTTTCTTAGCTGGCTGTCGGACAAGGTGTTTCACTCCCGGAAGAAGGTCATCGTCCTGGCTTCGATCATGACATTGTGCCTCACCATCCCCCTGGCCTTCTTTACCGATGTAATGAACCGGCCCACTCTGTATCTCCTATGCTTCCTTCTGGGGATGTTCAACAGCGCCGTGGTGGTGGTGGCCTTCACTTCGGCCAAGGAACTGTTCCCGGTGGAGATCGCCGGTACCTCGGTGGGACTGGTGAACCTATTCCCCTTCCTGGGTGGAGCGGTTGCGCCTCCAATTTTGGGGGCCATTTTGGAGGCCCAGGGAAAAACCGCAACAGGATATTCTGCCGAGGCGTATTCCAAGGCCTTTTTGTTATACTTTTTATTTGCCCTAATAGCTTTGGGGGCAGCGTGTTTTGTCACGGAGACCATGAAAAAGGCCTCTGATTAACCTTTAAGCGGTAAAAGACTGTGGGGGAAGAGACAAGGGCGATATTCATAATTAACTGTCATGAAATAATTCAACGATAGTTAATATGCAGCGGATTCAACATTCCGGCTTGATATGTGAATCTCCATTTAAGATGCATGTCTGAGTACTTATCTTTCATTTGGGTGCTTTTCGGTCACTACTTCGATACCTTTAACCGCCGGGATCATTTTCATGATATCTCCAATCTTCTTCACTAAATCCGACTCTTGACCTGGCAGGGATGTCGTTTTCAGAGAAACGAATCCATCCTCAGTACATACCTCGGCGTTTGGTTTCACATCTATCAGAAAGGTTTCGACCTCAGCGGCGAGAGCCAAATCTTCCAATGCCCTTTTGGATTCATTACTTGTTTGGAATTGCTTTAATCTGGCGATCTGGCAAATAGTAGCCACCGCATCCTTTACAGTGATATTGTTAATATGTAAGACCAAATCGTATAGGCTGGGATCCCCTGGATCGATTCCATAGAGTTTTAGACCCCATTTTTTTCGTTCCTCATCAACCTTTTTCACAAGTCGCATAGCTTCTCTTCTCGGAATTTTATCGCGCCCCATTACGATTTTTATACGATCCTCAGTCTCGGAAATAATCCGGACCTTGAGCACCTGCGGGAGATCTTTTACAAAAAACTGATATGCGAAGCCATGATATACTATTTTGTCTTCTTTTAATTGTTTTAATAGCGCAGCCCGAATGTAAGCAATGTATTTCTCTTTTCCATGGGAAAAGCGATCAAAAAAGGAGGGAGCATCCTCAATTGCATGAATGAGCTTTATCTCTGGGACGTTAAAATCTTTTGAGGCATTGATTAGGACCTCTCGAGAGATGCAAGCATAGCCTAACTTTTGAGAGGTCTTCTCGGCAATCTCTTTGCCTCTCGTATATGACCCTCTTGAGATAGTAATAATGGCCATCATCGACCTCTTTTCCACATTTAAGTGCTATATACCTTTCTGTATACCAACTCTTTTGTCTCAAAACTGGGTAATTTAACAAACAAGTTAGTTTATAACTTTGAAGACTTGCCTTCAATCATAAAGTACAAAGGTTTTTCAGGCTGACACTCTTTCTCGAGCATGGGCAGCCCTTAACTCTCCTTTCATTCCAATCACCTGATAGATAGCTGTGTTACCTATTCCTTTGAGACTGTCTGACCAAGTCGAGCCTATCTGCAATTCATTGCCAAGCCTCTCCTTGACTGTCTGACTAATCACTATCTCCCCAGGGCGAGTCTTCTCTTCCAATCGGAATGCGGCGATGATAGGGCGTCCCACTGCTCCGTACTTCTTGCGTTTCTCAGAACCTATATTTCCCACGACCAGCTTCCCGCAGTTGATACCGATTCCCATTTCCAGTCGGGGTAACCCCATACTGAGGTTCTCGTTATTCAATTCCTTCATGGACCCTTGCATCTCAAGGGCGCAGAGCACAGCTCGTCTGGTATGGTCCGAGAGCAGACGCGGAGCTCCGAAGAATACGAGGATTCCATCGCCTGTAAATTCGTCGATGGTTCCCTCATGGCTCACGATAATGTCGGTCATCTTTTCCAAATACCGGTTGATTAGCTCTACTACTTGAGGTGCCTCCATGCCTTCGGTGGCCGAAGTGAATCCGCGGAGATCAGATACGAGAACAGTCATTTCCCTCATTTCTCCGCCCAGCTTGACACCTTCAGGGGATGCGAGTATCTCTGTGACAACCTCACCGCTCAGGTAAGCTCCAAAGGTTTCTCGGATAAAGGCCCTCTCCCTATAGCTTTTCTGGAGTTCTGCCGTTCGTTCCTCAACGCGCCTTTCCAGCTCATCATGCGCTTTTTGTACTGCATCCTCGGCCCGCTTCCGCTGGATGGCTAATGCATAAAACTGCGCCAATCGACGAATCGCTTCTAGTTCCCGTTCAGTATAATCCGTGTCCTTGTTGGTCAGAGCGATTTGGCCGACCAACTCCTTACCTAACATCACCGGCACAGAAAGTAAGCGCTTAATAGGTATGTGTCCCCCAGGGATTCCCCTTTTTGCCTTATGAGTTTCGGGTGAGTTAGTGAAAAAAGCCTCTAAGGTATTCAAAGAGTATCCGCAGAGACCGGAATAAAGTCCATCTTTTCCACGAGGGAAGGTAATCCCCTTATTCTCCTCTGAGACTCTGCATTGGCCCTTGAACATTTCAGTAAGCGTGTGCCCAATATTATCACCAGTGTTAGGGTCGATGGAAGAAACGTAGCCATGCTTACTCCCTGTCAGACCTTTTGCTTTGTCTAGTATTGTGTTGGTCATGTCCTCAATTGAAGCCCATGGAGAGACCAATGGTTTATAGGACTCTGAGAGAGCCGAATTCACGGCCAGTTCCCATTTTAGCGCCTCCTCTGCTTGCCTGCGCTCCGTGATGTCCAGCACATATTCAACTATTTGCCAGACATTCCCCTCATTGTCAAAAACAGGGAAAGCATGGATTTCGACGTTTATAGGGTTTCCGTTTTTGTCATAATGAAGATGTTCTACCCTCACTGGCCGTTTAGTTTCCCTTATTTTCTCTAGCGGGCAGGGATGTTCTGCCGAACCACATGGTCTATCGGTTTTGTGTGTAAGAGCATAGCAGGTTGCACCCTTTGGTAACTGTCCGAATTTAGCAGCAGAATTTGCTACTTTGATAGTATAATCAGATGCATCGATGACATAAAAGGCATTTGGTAAGGATTCCAAAATTAAATCATGGCAAACGGCGTGCTGCTCCATTAGCTCCTCGGTCCAATTAAGCCTGGTTCCTGGCTTCTCCAGTTCAGCAACCCGTTGCCGCATTTCTACTAGTTCTCTTACCAGTTGCTCCTTTGTCTTATCTTTATCTTTCATTCCCAACCCCTGACATTTTCTATAATATAACACACTATCTATTTCTACCACAGTGTGGTATTGATTGTAAATAACATTTGAAAATAATACCTTGACTTAAGTCAATCAAACAGGTTTTTTGTGGGAAAGTGGTCCATATATATTTGTGTACAACACGATCTGGATAATAACCGGACTTCACAGCAAGATAGGTACAGTGGCAGAAACCTGGAATCCCTAAAAGCCTTGAACTGGACTTGGACGATGGAGCTGTGTTCTCTTGCCTTATCACAAATCCAACTAATTTTCAGGCACATAGCAAGTACCACAACTGAGATAAGATGAAAGAACGCACAGCACATGGCGAGGCTTCGAGGCTGAGAATTCAAGGCTAGCAGAACAATACTGAAAAGATTTCAGGGAGTTGTGTCAGCCCAGGATTTTGATAGAATCTGACAGGAACGGCGGGTCAAGAAATCGCAGCTTTTGGGAAACTTTGAATTCACTCTCATTTTAGGTTACAAAGCGAAGTCATATGTGAATTCAGGGAGTTATGATGAAGCCTATGGCAAGAATTGTAGACCGACGAATTGGATGGGTAGGAGTGGCTAAATACTATATGTTGTGATAGGCTATATATTCAGGTTCATCTGTGAATCTTAATAACGGTTGCATGTATGTAACACATATCGCAACATATTGATAATACTGCTTATGTCAGATCAAGGTATCTGAAATTTAATTCTAAAGCCTGATTTTTCTGGAATCATATTACCATAACCCAAGCCCGGATACTGTTGTGATAATAGCATATCTTGGATTTTGTTAACATATGAGTTTATTTTTCGTCCTAAAGGTACCAAAGAGGCTTTCCCATGACCACCGAAGGGGTTAAACGCAAGCTAGCAGCTATTCTAAGTGCCGACGTCAAAGATTATTCTCGTCTCATGCGAGATGACGAGGCGGCGACAATCAGAACTCTAAACGCCTACCGGGAGGTAATGACCAAACTCATCCAGCAGCATCATGGCCGGGTGGTGGATTCGCCAGGAGATAATTTGTTGGCAGAGTTTGCCAGTGTAGTTGATGGGGTACAAGCGGCAGTCGCAATACAGAAAGAGCTCAAGGCCCTGAACGCCAAGCTTGCCGCCAACCGAAAAATGGAGTTTCGTATTGGGATTAACCTTGGAGACATAATTGAGGAAGAGGGTCGTATTTATGGTGATGGAGTCAATATTGCGGCTAGACTGGAAGCTTTGGCTGATCCTGGCGGACTCTGCATCTCCCGTACTGCCTATGATCAAATCGAGGATAAGTTGCCCTTAGGTTACGAATATCTTGGAGAAAAGATTGTAAAGAATATTCCCAAGCCAATCCGTGCATATAAAGTTATTATTGAGCCTGAGAAGTTTACGAAGAAGTTAGTAGGACAGATAAGCAAACGCATAAGAGAGGATAAACAGCCTGAGGAGATACAAACTGGCTTGCCACAATCGAAAAAAGAGACAGCGACAGTAAGTGACAAAAAAAGACTTTTAGCAACTATTTTGTGTGCCGCCTTTGGTATTTTCGGTGCTCACCGATTCTATGCGGGAAAAATCAAATCTGGAATTTTGCAGTTTTTCACCATTGGTGGTCTTGGTATCTGGTACTTAATAGATTTTCTTATTGTACTTTTTGGAGAGTTCACTGATAGTGAAGGGAAAAAAATAAGGGAATGGATTTAATCAAATAAGCTCATTAAATATTTATATATTTCGAGCCTCAATCGCCAATTCCAAATTTTTATGGATATGCAAATCTGAGAAAAATAGCAGGTCATAAAAGCTTGGATATCATACTTTTTGGAAATTGGGTCAACCTTGTGTTAACTGCTATGAAAACCAAGATATCAAGCGGCTGAAATCCTGCTACAATCTCTCGCTACGTGTTTGGGAGGAAGTTGAAATATGAAGGTAATTGTCCACAATAATCAAATAGAAAAGGCCATTAAAGATCTTAAGAGGA
>JAIVXD010000118.1:0-7179 GCA_048636195.1 Anaerolineales bacterium | reverse complement strand
TCGGCCTTGACCCAGAGATCCTCGAAGGGCTCTATATCGGCCGGCAGGCTGATCTTGTCCTCAAGCCGTTCGGGTTTCAGGGTCAGGGTGATTACCCTGACTGCCGGCACCTCTTTTTTCATGGCCGCTTTTTTGGCCTCTGCCAGGCGACCCTGCTCCTCAATGATCCTCCCGCCCAGGATCACAATTATGCCCAGGATAAGACAAACCATTAGCCAGGGAAAAATGCCCCACAGGAAGCGCAGGACCTTTGTCTTCGAATCGGATTTATCCATATTTCATCTACCTTTATTAGTCTTCAATGTGTAACATCCCAATAAGCTCGGGCATTCCGACTGCTTCCCCCTTTTGCAAAGGGGGATTGAGGCCTGCCCTGGTGCGACTTGGCGGCCATATATCGTACCCTAATTAAGCATTTATGTTCAATCAACAACTCTAACAACATATCAAGGCCAGGTCTGGGCCAGGGGGGATTTTTCTAACATAGCCTGGACTTGTTGAGAATTTACTGGGATATTTTTATGCATCCCAGGCCCTGGAAGGCCAGGCGCAACAGGCTCTCAGGCCTCTCCGGGTCTGATGATTCCGGATGCACATATTCTAAATGCAAACAGAAGTCGAGCAGGCTCAGGACAAGAATGGCCACCTGGTCCGCATCCGCCTCCTTTACCTCACCCTGTGCGAGCCCTTCTAAATAAATCGTCTTTATTGCATCAACCATGCGACGGTGATATTGCTCAATGTCATAATCGGGTGCTCCCTGACGAGGACCAAAGACCAGGTTATGAATCATCTTAAACAGGTTTTGATTCTCTATCAGGCCCTCATAAATGCGGCGATAGAGAAAAATAAGCCGGTCCAGCACCATGCCAGGGGCTTCAAGGGCTTCGGCCAATATGACCTCCTGCTGCTCGGAGGCGCCGTCCAAAATTGTGTAAAACATTCCCTCTTTGCTCTTAAAATAATAGTAAAGGACCGGTTTGGTCACACCGGCCCGGGCCACAATTGCTCTTATAAAAGTACCATTATAGCCCCTTTCAGCAAAAAGTGCTGTCCCTGCCTCCAGCAGCCTTTCCCTTGCATTATTTCCGTTGATCTTCTTCTTACCTTGTTTCATAAACGAACCTATATTCTAAAGACGAAAGACATGGCAATTTTACTGCAGGATTTCCTGATAGTCAAGAAAAACCTACCTATCGGTAGGTAAAAAAACTGAAATCAATATGCCTGTCCCAATGAACGAATTAAGAAAATTCCTATACTTTGCCATCGGCTATTAAATGGGAAGCTTATTGCGAGCTGTCTTGAAGAGCTGGTCGGCCTGGTAGGAGCTCCGGACCAGAGGGGCGCTGGCAACCCCGGAAAATCCGCGTGTAAGGGCCTCTCCTTGGTATTCATCAAACTCCTCGGGCGGGACATAGCGGACGATAGGATGGTGTTGGTCGGAAGGGGCCAGATATTGTCCCAAGGTGAGCAGGTGGCAGCCCGAGTTCCTCAGGTCATCCATAGCCTGAAGGACCTCATCCTTTTTTTCGCCCAGGCCCAGCATCAGGCCGGATTTGATAACCATGGGCGGCATGTGTGCCGCAGCCCGTGCAAGAAGTTCCAACGAGCGTCGGTAATCGGCCTGAGGGCGTACATGGGGGTACAGTCTGGGCATAGTTTCCAGGTTGTGATTAAGCACTTCCGGTTTCGCGGCAAGTACCGTTTCGAGCGCCTCCCAGTTGCCGGCAAGATCAGAAATAAGGACTTCAATCCCAACGCCCGGGCGCTCTTTGCGTATGGCCTTTATTGTACGAGCAACATGTGTGGCCCCACCATCCGGGAGATCATCTCTGGTTACCATAGTCACTACACAGAAGTTTAACTCCATCTGGGCAACTGCCTGGGCGGTGCGAAGCGGCTCGCCGGAATCCGGCGGATGAACGCTTGACTTATCCACAGCACAGAATGTACAGCGCCTGGTGCAGCTCGGTCCCAGGAGAAGGAAAGTGGCCGTACCCCGGCTGAAGCACTCCATCTGGTTGGGGCAATGGGCCTCCTCGCATACAGTGTGCAGTCCCCTGCCTTTAACAGCAGCAACCACTGTTGCGTTACGGCCAGGTACGGGAATTCTGCGCCTCAACCACGAAGGTTTTTCTGTTGAAACGGCCATCAAGTATACCACCTCAAGGAATCAATACGATTTTTCCGTACGCGCTGGATTCCATAAGTAAACGATGAGCGAGCGAAGCCTCAGCCAGTGTCAGTTCCCGACCAACTACCGGCCGTAAGATGTCTTTCTCCAAACCGGCCCTTATTGCCGCATGAATACTGAAGATCTCGCGTTCAGAAGCGGCCGTAACCAGCATACCTAAAATGCTTGCGTTGCGTCCCATGGCATCACGGGGATTGATCTCTACAGGACCACGACTACCAATTATGACAACGCGTCCATCCTTTGCCAATATCTTAAGGTCATTTCCCAGGTTGATATTGGCAAGCATCTCCAGAATGACATCCACGCCATGACCACTGGTCAGCGTGAGCGCTTCCTCCTGATGGTTCGGAGACTTGTGGTCGAGCACATGATGGGCACCCTGTTCAGCCAACATCCGCCGCCCCTCTTCAGTGCCACCAGTGGCGATGATTGTCAATCCTGCACCGCGGGCCCACTGAACCGCAGCAACACCAACGCCGCCTGTGGCGCCATGAATAAGAACGACTTCACCGGGAATGGCCTTGGCGCGGTGAAATAGAGCATGATATGAGGCCGAATATGGAGTGTTGATCCCGGCGCCCTGTGCAAAAGAGATCTTTTCCGGCAGGGTATGCACCTTAACCGCATCACACAGAGCCTGCTCAGCATAAGTGCCGCTGATTGACCCGGCAGTGTATACACTGTCACCAATTGATACGTGATTTACTCCTTCCCCAATGGATTCAATAATACCGGCTGCATCATTTCCCGGAGTGTAAGGCAATTGGGGTTTAATGTGATAAATTCCCGACCGAATATACGTATCGACCGGATTGATCCCGACAGCCCTTATCTTTACCACAACCTGTCCAGGCCCGGGCCTTGGGTCAGTCACTTCCTCCACCTGCATGACCTCCGGATCACCAAATTCATGGACTCTAATTGCTTTCATCATATCTCCCCATAAGAAGTTTTTATTTGTCCAAAATCTCTCTTATCCTTCTTGACAACTCCTTCATGCTAAACGGCTTCTGAACAAAGCCATTGCAACCACGCTCCAATATCTCGGTTGCCTCGCCATTTATGCTATATCCACTTGAAAGAAGGACCCTGACATGAGGATTGATCTCCTTCAATCTGTCATAAGCCTCTCCGCCACCTATTTCCGGCATGATCATATCAAGAACCACTATGTCAATCCTGGCCTGGTTCTTCTTGTAAAGTTCTATGGCCTCTTTCCCACTCCTCGCTACTAAAACCTTGTACCCCATAATTTTTAGGATCTTTTTCCCAATATCAACAATCCTATCCTCATCATCCACCAGAAGAACCGTCTCCGTACCTTTTAAGGTCTCGTTAGACACCCCCTTTTCCTCTACTATCTCCTTATCCGAAGCTGGCATGTAAATGGTAAAGGTAGCACCTTCGCCCTTTTTACTGTTAACATCTATGATGCCACCATGATTTTTAATGATACCATACACAGAGGCCAACCCTAACCCTGTCCCTCTCCCCATTTCCTTGGTGGTAAAGAATGGGTCGAATATCCTCTGCCTGGTTGCCTCATCCATACCAGCTCCGGTATCGGTGATAGATAGCTTCACGTATCTTCCAGGCCCAATGTTTAATGGTTTTACATGGCCTTCATCAAGGGAGACATTTTCGCTCTGAAGATAGAGATCACCACCACCGGGCATGGCCTGCCAGGCATTGACATAGAGGTTTAAGATCACCTGCTCAATCTGGCTTTGGTCTGCCTCTACCGGCCAGATATTTTTCTGATATTTTGTGTAAATTCTAATCTCTTTTTTGGTGCGACCAAACATCTCTGAGGTCTTCTTTATAAGCTTGTTCAGATCAATCGATTTGACCTCATATCTACCTCCCCTTGCAAAACCTAAGAGCTGTTTGGTGAGATCTGCTCCACTTTGGACATGCTGTTCGATGTTCTTCAAACCTTCATAATGCGGATGGTTAGATTCAATATTAAAAAGCATTAAAGAGGTAGATCCCAGTATACCCATAAGGAGGTTGTTGAAGTCGTGAGCAATGCCACCTGCCAAGGTGCCAATAGCTTCCATCTTACGGGCTTGTTGGAGTTGGGTTTCGAGGTGTTTTCGTTCAGTCAAGTCGCGAACGATCACGAATCCGGTTGGTTTTTCCTGATATGTAATCACTCTCGTGTTGATCTCAATATCTATCTTACTGCCATTCCTGTGTCTGAGTGCCGTTTCGTAGATTGAGGGTATTTCCTCGCCCGCTAAGCGCCGTTGATAGTGATCAACGACTTTGGGTATCTCATCGGGATAGATGAAAACGCTAAACGGTTTCCCAGCAACTTCATCAAAGGTGTAGCCACATATCTCTGATAGACGAGGGTTGATATATTTGATCAGGGTGTCCTGAATAATTGCAATACCGTCATTTGCCCGCTCAACAAGGTTGCGGTATTTTTCCTCACTCTCCCGCAGTGCCTCCTCTGCCCGCCTGCGTTCAGTGATCTCCAATGTAGTCTCTATCGCACCTATAATGTTGCCATTTGCATCTCGCACCGGATAGCCCCGAATAAACCAGGCTCTGCCGTCAGGGGTATATTTCACTATCTCTTGCGGCCTGCACGTTTCCATGGCTTTTACGACCGGACAGTCCGGACAGGGATCACTTCGCTGTAGCCATACCTCATAGCAGTGGCGCCCAATCAGTTGCTCACACGTCAGACCCACTGATTCACAGGCAGCCCGGTTGGCCCATAGAATCTTCATTTCCTTGTCTGCATGTATGACATGCTCTACCAGGCTGTTGAGAATGGCCTCTTTTCCCCGTTCGGACTCCTGCTGCTCCCACGCAGCTCTCCTTAGCTTTTCTACTTCATGCTCTAAGTCCTTGACCCTTCTTCCCAATTCTTCGCGGGTTTGTTTTGCGGCCATCAGAGTGTCCTCAAAATTTAACTGTTATAAAAAAGCCCATATCACATTTGTCGTGTATGAACCTTTACCAAAACTACCCCCAGTCTGTCAATTCACTCATGAGCCAATTTCAAAACGTCCCGTTTTGGAAAACATTTTGCCATTGGGATTTTGGATTTGATTTGATATTTGGATTTTGTCATTTGAACTTTATTCCATTGGGCATCACAAATCACTATCCAACACGTATAACAGAGCTGGGACCATCCTGCTAAGCTGGTGGTTTAAGGCATTAATTAAGACCTTATTCGGTTCCTTCGCTGTAAAATAAGTGAGTCTGCAATGAAAATCACCAGCCCAGCCCAAATGAAGGCGAAGGTTATTAGGTAAACACTGGTGAAGGGCTCGTTGTAATAGAGCACCGCCAGGAGAAACTGAAGACTGGGGCCGAGGTATTGTACGATTCCGATTGTGGTGTATTGAAGCCGGCGGGCCGCGCTCGTAAACCATACCAGGGGCAAGGACGTCACGAACCCCGCAAGTAACAGAAGAGTGGTCGTGTGCCAGTCAATGACCCCAAAGGCGCCAACGCCTTTCACCGCCCGGTACAACAAGTAAACGACGGCAAAGGGGAAAAGCAGGCTGGTTTCAATGAAGAGTCCGTTCACTGATTCGATCGGGACGGTCTTTCGGAGTAGGCCATAAAAACCGAAACTGAATGCCAATGTCAGGGAGATCCATGGTAACATGCCGTAATTGACCGTCAGATTGAATGTGCCAGCCGCTGCCAAAAACACCGCCAAAACTTGCCAGGGCCGCAGTCTCTCCCTTAGAAACACAACCCCCAATAAAACATTGACAAGTGGATTGATGAAGTAACCCAGGCTTGCTTGAAGCAAACGGTCCGTGACTATGGCATAAATGAAGATAAACCAGTTGGTAGCCACAAGAATGGCGCTTAAAAAGAGCATGCTCAGTACTTTTTTGGTGGAGACGGCCTTTACTAAGGCTCCCCAATCCCTGCCCAAGGTGATGAGCAATGCCGTAAAGGGAACCGACCAGGCCACCCGGTGGCAGAGGATTTCAAGCGGTGCCACATGTTGCAGTGCCTTGAAATAGACGGGAACAATACCCCAGAACCCAAATGCCGCCAGGGCGTAGAGTACACCAATTTTTTGTTCTTGAAATGCTGGCAAGTGTTCTTTCCTCGCGTGAAACTGGTGGCAAGCAGACCTATTTTCGTTTTACAATTCCAATTACATTGGGAAGGGTCAAAGTCGATAGGTCGCCAAAATTTTCCCCGAATAAGGTCCCATACCGTCCTTCGCTCTTAGTATGTATATCTTTTGGGCTAATATACAATGTAGCTTCAGGCCCGCCTTCGAGATACATGGCGCTATCAATGTCAATGGGAAGTGAGAGAAGAATATTAATAAAATCATGGGTCGAATAGGGCGACGGGCTGTGGATGAACAAGACGTTGTTATCTTTATCCATCCCCACGGCAGCGGTGCTGTACAGTTTTTTCTGTTGAGGCCATCCCTTCCTTTTCCCTTTACTTATCATACGATAGTTCTGAACCACGGTATGGTATTTTTCTATCTGAGCTTTCCAGTCTTTCTGAAGCCGCCGATCAACAAACCGTGACTCAGGCAGGGAGGAATCAATCGGATTAAAGGCCATAAATGCCCCGAAAGCGGCATTGATATGAGGGTTATTAATGTGGTTATAGTTCTTCATATACCCTGTGCTTTTAAGAGGGTCTGTGTCCTGATACATGCTCGCATTGATGGCTGCCAAAAGGCCAAATTCATTGCACCACTGTTTTGCTGTCCTCATATTACCGTCATGCTCTGAGGCACACAGGAGTTTAAAGGAATAGAATTCCGGATTAATTTTCAGGATGGTTATTGGAAAGTTAGAGATACGGGACTTCAGCGTGGAAGCAAATTCCCCCAAATAAAGACCTTCATCAAGCATCTTCCAGAGTTGGGGTTCAGCCTTTGAATCCGTACAAAAAAGGGAAACAGCCAGAAGAATAATAAGGTTTTGCAGTAATCCGATAATCCTCATAATTTCCCCATTAGATTCCTC
>JAIVXD010000117.1:0-7210 GCA_048636195.1 Anaerolineales bacterium | reverse complement strand
GCCAGATGAAGTCACAATTGAAAATAAGGGCTACCAAAAGGACAAAAAAGGTCCTGTCAAATTAAGCCATAAAAAGCATCATGATGATTACAAGGTTGCCTGTACAGAATGCCATCATGACTATAAAGATGGAAAAAACGTCTGGAAGGAGTGCGATAAAGCCGAAAAATGCAGTAAATGCCATAACCCGCTAAAGAAAGAGGGCAATGTCAAGAAGTTGCAGAATGCCTATCACAGGAACTGCAAGAATTGTCATAAGGCATACATCAAAGATCACCCTGATTCTAAGGCGCCCTACAAGAAATGCACTAAGTGTCACCAGAAAAAGTCCTAAGAATCATTTTTTGACTTACAGTATTAAACCAAAAGCCGCTCTTTCTTGAAAGAGCGGCTTTTTTCGTCACATTCATGGATTGTAACTGCTCAATTTACAAAGGTCCGTTTCGCCCATGCTTTACCTGAAAACCAAAAGCGCCGTACTACCCAGATTGGTAGAACGGCGCTTTTTTCTGCTAATTCACAGAAAACGATTAGACTTCGGTTATCGTAATTGCCTCTGATTCACATACCTCTACACAGCTTTCGCACCCGAGGCACTCTTCGGCATTCACCGGCACCGATTTTTCATCTTCCATCTCGAAAACGTCCACAGGACAAACCTCTACACATTCTTCACACCCTTCACACTTGTCTTTGATAACCACTACTTCGTAACCCATATACCTTATCCTCCTACATTAGAAATATAAAAATGAATCAATACAGTTTAACACCTATCTGTTGGCTTATTCTCAAACACCCTATATAGAGTCAGAGCGACTTGTACCAGAGTAAAATTCCGCTGTCAAGTCTTTATCGGGTTAAGCTGCGACCTCTTCCTTCACTGAAACAACAATTTTATATAACACAGTCAATATAAAAAACCCTGTTGCCCACACCCCGACGCTAATCAAGACCTCAGGGACAGTAGGCCAGTACTCAAAGACTCTGTCAAAAGGATTGGGTATAAATCCACCGACTACCAGGCCAAATCCTTTATCAATCCATGTGGATACAATAACTGACGCACACGCCACTGCAAGGATATCTTCTCTCCTGCGAGTCGCCGGGACAATCAGAAGAACAAGGGCCACAACAGCAAATGCTATAGATGTCCACATCCACGGGGCAAGTACACTGCCATGGCCTTCAAGGCCCCAAAACAGGTATACAAATGAATGCATATGGCCTGGTATCTGGCTGTAAAAGGCAGTAAAGACTTCAAGGAGGAGAAAAAACATGTTGAGAATAAAGGCATAAGTGACGATTCCTCCAAGCGTTCTTATTTGCTCCTTTCCCGGATCGAATTTGCTCACCTTTCTGACTATCAGGCATAAAAGTATCAGCAGTGCCGGACCAGAGGCAAATGCCGAGGAAAGAAAACGAGCCGCCATTATGGCTGTCAACCAAAAATGCCTTCCCGGTATACCCGCATACAGAAATGCCGTCACAGTGTGAATGCTAAAGGCCCAGGGGATTGAGATATAGATAAGTACTTTAACCCATTTTTGATAACGAATGCCTTTTCGCTCCGCACTCAAGACATTCCAGCCTATAACAATATTAAGTAACATATACACGTTAAGGACAATCATATCCCAGAACAGGATGGACGTCGGATTAGGGTAGATCATAATGTTTATCATCCTGGGCAGATTACCGAGATCCACTATAACAAACAGGCCGCACATGACAACGGATGCTACGGCCAGAAATTCCCCTAATATGGTGATCTTGCCAAAGGCCTTGTAATCATGCAGATAGTAAGGCAGTACCACCATTACCCCACCGGCTGCTATACCAACAAAATATGTAAGCTGGCCAATATAAAAACCCCACGACACATCCCTGCTCATGCCCGTTATCTTCAGGCCAACCTTGAACTGGTAAAGATAGCAGGCAAAGCCAATACCCATTAGAATGAGTAAAAATATCAGCCATCCCCAGTACTTTTGACTTCCTGTTACTGCCCTGTCAAGCATAACCACCTCATACAATATAGAAAATGTTTGGTTCTGTACCAAGTTCGGGTTTTCGTCGAATCGTATAGTGTTTCCGAAGGATCGCTCTCACCCCTGAATCAGGATCAGCGAGATCTCCGAAGGTCAAGACGTTTTCCTTTATCTCGTTAGCAGCCTCAACACAGGCCGGAAGTTGCCCTTTGGCGATCCGTTCCGCACAGAAAGTGCATTTTTCCACCACGCCTTTCTCCCTTGTGGGATAGTCCTGGTTGGTCGGAAAGTCCGGATTCAATTCCTTTGGCGCCTTTCTCGGGTCCCCCCAGTTAAAACTCCTGGCACCAAAAGGGCATGCGGCCATACAGAATCTACATCCAATGCAGCGGTGCTGATCCATCATCACAACACCATCTTTTCTCTGCCATGTGGCCTTAGTTGGGCACACCCTGCAGCAGGGTGGATTGGAACAATGATTACAAAGAAGGAGAAAATTTTTATGCTTCACTTCATCGCCGATATAGTCGTGTTTTTGCCCCGGAAAAGTATGTTCGTATTCTTCTTTAAACAACCACTTGACTTCGTCCTTGGGATTTCCAAGATCAGGCACATTATGCTCACTGTGGCAGGCCTCTATGCATTTGTCCATCATCTCTTCATCCATCTTCTGCATGTCGATTACCATGGCCCACCTGTTCCCCTCTGTGAGGGGAACCGCATCCATCGAAGCCTCCAGGTCTCCAGGAGCAAGAAAATCAATAGCGGTTTTTCCTCCCAACCCGAGTAGGGCAGAAATTCCGGCTATCTTTAAAAAACCTCTTCTGTCTACGCCCATCACTTATTCTCCTTCGGCTCGATATGACAAGTCCAGCAGTAAGGATCTATTCCTACATAGTCATGACATTGATCGCAAAATTTGGACTTGTTTGAATGGCAGTCCAGGCATGTTGTCTGCAGGCTCTTATAATACACTTTGCCGTTTTTGGCCTTATAATACCGCTCACCATCACGAACAACCGTGTTCCTCCATTCATCTAACAAATGCATATGCGAACTCTTCATATATGAAGTCTCTGCCACACACTCTTTTGCCTCCTTTGCCTTGGCCGTGAGCTCCGGATCCGGTGGTTTGGCGGCCTTTCCAGCGTCATAGATGAAAGGGGACAATAACAAGCCGACACCAATAATCAATCCGATGATGATTTTACCTCCGTCATACATCCTCTTCATCCTCCATCCCCGGCAGGGGTTCCCCACGCAGATCTGTGGTCCTTTTCTTTTCTCCCTCGAAAACCAGGGCGTTTGCTACCATCTCGTGAACTCCGGTGACATCAACCTCAGGCACCCAATATTCCATTAGATTAGGTAAAACAGCCCTGTCAATTGCACAGATGCAGGCAAGCATATTGACATCATGCTTCTCATGCACGAATTTTACTGCATTTGCCCTGGGGAGCCCTCCGCGCATCCTCAACTCCATATTTTCTCCTGCGTTAAGCCCTGCCCCGCTCCCGCAGCAGAAGGTCTGTTCCCTGATAGTGCTGGGTGGCATTTCGTAAAAATTATTACATACGTTTTTAATCACATACCTGGGCTCTTCTAAAATCCCCATGCCCCGGGCCGGGTTACAGGAGTCATGGAATGTGACCTTCAAGTTATCATTCCGGCTCGGATCCAGTTTCAATTTATTGTTTTTGATCAGGTCCGCTGTAAATTCGATTATATGGGTCATCTTTGTGGTTTTTGCATTCTCAAACCTGGTGCCAGTAATAGGAGAAACCGGCTCTTCAAGGAAATCAGCGGGCCCGTTAAAGGTATCCATATACTGATTAAGGACCCTCCACATGTGACCACACTCACCTCCCAGTATCCACTTCACCCCCAACCTCTTGGCCTCGGCGTACATCTTGGCGTTCAGTCTTTTTGCCATCTCATGGGATGTGAAATAGCCAAAGTTGCCCCCTTCTGATGCATAAGTACTCCAGGTTATGTCAAGGCCCAGATCTTTTAGATAATGGAAGAGCATCATATAGCCCATACAGGTAAATGTGCCCGGGTCAGCGAAAACATCACCGGAAGGTGTAATAAACAGGATTTCAGCGCCCTTCCTGTTAAGGTCCTGCTCCATCCTGAGGCCTGTTATGTCTTCAATTTCATCCGTAAAAAAGTCGAGCATATCCTTGTAAGCATGGGGTTGAATACCGAGGTGATTTCCTGTCCTGTAACAATTGGCCACGGGCGCGGCAATCCAGTCAATATTGAGGCCCACCAGGTTAGTAAGCTCCCTCCCCATGATAGTGATTTCGGCCATATCGATCCCATAAGGGCAGAAAAGCGAACAGCGGCGGCATTCGGTACACTGGTAGAGGTAGTACCATAACTCTTTTAGCGTATCTTCAGTAAGTTCCCTTGCGCCTGCAAGTTTTCCGAGAAGCTTTCCTCCAACAGTAAACTTCTTTCGGTAGACTGATCTCAAGAGTTCGGCCCTCATAACTGGCATGTTCTTGGGATCACCGGAACCGATAAAAAAATGGCATTTATCAGCGCAGGCCCCGCATCTCACGCAGATATCCATGAAGAGCTTGAACGATCGAAACCTGTCCAGCCGATCCTTGAACCCTTCATGAATGGTCTCCTCCCAATTTTCGGGTAATTTCCAATCGTCATCAAAAGGACTCCAGTCTCTCGGGTTTGGCATGTCGACATATTTAAGGTCTTTTGCCTTTGAACCATAGCAGGCGATGCCCGGCCTGATCTCGGGCTGCGTATCCATCCAACCCCTGAATACAGGAGGTGTATGATCTATCTTTGCTAATTCATCCGGTTTTGGTGTGTCCGCCATACTTACTCCTTTTCCTCTTCTTTTGGTTCTTCTTTTGGTTCAATCTCTTTTTCTACCGGGAGCCCAACTTCTATCATTCGCTCTCTGAATTCGTCCTCATATTCATCGTAAGTATGCGTTTGAACGGGATAATCCCAGGGATTAACATGCCTGACAAAACGGTTGTTATTGGCCAGGTTTCTGGTGGGGCTTAAAAATACGCCAGCAAAATGCATCAATTTGCTGAATGGGAAATAGGCAATCAGAACGCTCAAGATAAAGAGATGAATATAGAAAATCACACCAATCCCTTCAGGCACAGTCGGGCTGAATTTGAAAAGGCCTATGGCCAGTTCCTTTACCGCCGTAATGTCCACCCTGAGAAAATACCTCATAAGAACTCCGGTCAAGCCCAGGGCAAGGATCAAAAACAAGGGAAAATAATCTGCAGGAAGTGAGATATAACGCACCTGGGGTATGTAGAGCCTTCTAAAAAATAGATAGGTCACGGCCGCTAACATAAGAAGATCAGAAATGTATACGCAAGGGACACCCAGACCATTGAAGGGCAAAACGCCCATTTGTAAAAACCCGTCAAGGTTATCAAGCAGGTGAACAAAGCTGGGGATGGGCTCCATAAAAAATCTGAAGTGTCTTAGGAAAATAACAAGGAAAGACCAGTGAAAGGCCAGTGCCGCCAACCAGAGCCACTTTTCCCATTCATAGTCGACCTTTAGGCCGCCATCGGCATTTCTGTATTCGAGTCTGGTATTCCTGAATAATGACCGGAACAGAAGCACTTCAAGAATCATCCTGACAATAACTCCACCAGTACCCTTTGGATTATCAATAGGATTTGACTTGATCCATGGAAAAGACCACTCCTGTCCCGCAGTGGTAGGGATTCTGAATGGGACTGGCGATTTTCCCCAGTCTATGACCCTGACAATAATCCCGATAAAAAAGGTGGCCATGGCGGCGTATGGGACAATCACCCCGAAAAGGACCCGCAAGTCAAAGGCACCAACGCCCACCCAGGGAATTAAAATAAGCGTTGAAACTGCAAAGCCGGAAAACAGGATGCTGATGATGAAGTTCATAAATGACTACCTCTCTTCAAAACTATCGGTGAACTTAGGGACTTCGCCCCAATTGGAATGTTGGAATACTGGAATAATGGAATAATGGGTTCTGAGAAAATGGAAAAGTGGGTTATTCATAAAATCCATATTAACAACGAAGCTAAAAATATTCATTAATAATGAAATTCCTTTGGGAATAAATCCCGCTAAAGACGGGATCTTCGACTTTCCATCCTTCCATCATTCCATTCTTCCATGTACAAGACAGAAACTCAGGCCTTCAAAAAAGCTTTATTCTAACAAGTTGTACAAATTCCAAGAAGTTTAATTGTCTCAGAGTTCCGGTTCTTGTTCCGGTATCTCAAATGTCAAATTTGCTCTCTTTAACAAGCTACCTAACTGATTCTTAACTTCATTGACCCGAATTTCATAAATCTTCTGGCGGCATTGGGAGTAAATATCGAATGCCAGCAGGGCTATGTCATCTATCCTGTTTTCAAAGGCCTGGAGTTCACCGGAAAGCCCGTTGATCGGGGCTTTAGACTCCAACATTTCCCTTACAAGTTTTTTCAGTTGAAGTACAAAGCCAATGGCCTGGGAAGGTTTAAAGTCCTGAATCGACCGGATTCTAATTATATTTTCAAGGCATAACGTGATTTTATCGTCGTCCCCGTCTTTGATTAATTCATCGTAGAGAGTCTCTACGTCTTTCGAAATAATATTGCCAACAGGGTTTGCAAACAGGTCCTTTTCTTTCCGAATAAATCTCTGGGTTTCACTCGGATAGGTATCAACGATTACATCACGCCATTTTTTGATGATGCTGGATCTCTTATCTGACAGGATGTTTTTTAGACTTGTATCCACGTCGTCCCTTGCTGACCTAATCTAAAGCGTTTTGAACTCAAATTTTATGCAACGTTAGGGTTTACGCAACTCCGCCTTGCTTCGTTTAACAATTCAAAATCAGCTATTGTAGCAGGTCTATAGACAAATTATATTTTCATGTCAAGGGAAAATGGGCGAACCAAAACTCGCCTTTAGAAATTCACGGTTGAAACGAGCAATGTTGGTAATTTTTATCTCCTTCGGGCATACGGCTTCACATTCTCTTTCGTTTGAGCAGTTCCCAAAACCACATGCATCCATGGTCTTCACCATGCCAAGGGCGCGACGTGCCGCTTCAGGTTTCCCCTGGGGCAGCAGCGCAAGTTGAGATATCTTAGCGCTTACGAAAAGCATTGCAGACGCATTGGGGCAGGCAGCAACACAGGCGCCGCATCCAATGCATGCGGCAGCATCCATGGCAAGCT
>JAIVXD010000116.1:0-7240 GCA_048636195.1 Anaerolineales bacterium | reverse complement strand
ATTCTTAAATACGGTATCGTATTATAATTGGATAATTTATAATCACCGCTGAGACGCAGAGATCGCAGAGAATTTGTTTCTTTTTTGCTTTCCGCTGAGAGGGCGGAAAGCAAAAACATGCATCCCTGTGGGACAAAGAAATAACTACCTGAATTTCAATAAAATAGTACTATTATAAAGCTTGAGCACTTAGTTTTAACCGCGGAGGTTTGTTATGGACAAAGACATTCTTTTTTCTTCCTTTCAATTGAAAAATTTTAAGCTTAAAAACCGTATCGGTGTAGCACCCATGACACGTATGTCATCCCCCGGAGGCAGTATCCCGCGCCAGGATGTACTGGACTTTCTTGTAAGGCGAGCAAAGAATGGCGCAGGCATTGTCTATACTGAAGGGATTGTTACCGACTATGAAAGCGCCCAAGGCTATCCAGGACAAGGGCGAATCCTGACCCAGCCACAAATAAATGCCTGGAAACCGGTCGTCGAGGAGATTCAGAAAGGGGGCGCCATCGCTATCATGCAGATATTCCATTGCGGCCGCATCGCCTGGCCGGAAGTGAATCCCGCAAACCGGGTTATAGCGCCCAGTCCCATCGCCCCAAAACAGGATAATCCTCTGACCGGATCACCGTATCCTGTACCGGAAGCCATGAGCCTGTTTGATATCGAACATGTAATCTCAGGATTTGTGGAGACTGCCAAAGGCGCAGTTGAGGCCGGTTTTGATGGAATTGAAATTCATGGCGCGCACGGCTACTTGATAAACCAGTTTTTATCCTCCTATTCTAATCAACGGACGGATGGGTACGGCGGATCCGTGGAGAATCGGTATCGCTTTGCCCATAAAATCATTCAGGCCGTTTCAAAGGTCATTCCTGAAAATTGTCTGTTAACTTTCAGGATTTCCGACTGGGGTGTTGCGGACATGGAGGTCTCTCTTTTTGACACAAAAGAGGAATACCAGGAGATCATCAAGCTTCTCTCAAATGATCCACTGGACGCCATCTCCGTTTCCACCTATGAATACCATGCAAAGGCCTTTGGAACAGATCAGAATATGGCTCGGATTACACGGGAAGTCACCAAGCTCCCGATCATGATTTGCGGGAAGATCTACGATCGTACCAGTGCGGAGGATGCACTCAGGGACGCGGACATTGTTCTCAGCGCCAAATCGATACTTCTGAACCCTGATTGGGTGGAAGACGTACGAGCAGGGAAAACGCTGCCGCTCCACAAATCCGAAGAAGCTGACATTGCTTACACCGATAAACCCCTTTTATAGTGGTTCAAGGGGAGGAAACGTATACCGGGTTTCGAGGTTTAATATGATAACGACAAGATCAAGAAAGAAAAAGCATTTTGGAAAGTGCCATTCCGTGTAAGGATTTCATTTGACAAACGACAGATGGTAAAAAGTCAGGAAAAATGGAACTCGAAGGCGCCCTAATTGCGCGTGCTGCGTGAAGAAGAGAAAGGAGAAAAAACGCCATGAAGTATCACAGGTATGAAGTGTGTGTTGGTGCTCTATTATGTTTTCTGATCATGGGCTTTACAACGACAGCCTTAGCCGCTCAAGGAGTAGACCACAGCCTTTATGCTGGGCTGCTAAAGAACTATGTGAAGGATGGGGTGGTGAACTATCAAGGCTTTAAAAATGAAGAAACTGTCCTTGATAAGTATCTCAAAGTTCTCGAAGAAGTCGATTCGAAGACACTGTCTCGTAATGAGCAGTTTGCTTTTTACGTCAATGCCTATAACGCCTGGACCATCAAGCTAATTCTGAGCGATTACCCTGGCATCAAATCCATCAAGGACCTGGGAAGCCTGTTCAAGAGTCCATGGAAAAAGAAGATTTGCCGTATTGACGGCAAGATCATTACCTTAGATGACATTGAGCATAATATATTAAGGCCCCGTTTTAAGGATCCGCGGGTACATTTTGCAATAAATTGCGCAGCTAAAAGCTGCCCCCCTTTACGGTCTGAGCCATACCGTGGGGGCGAATTGGATCAACAACTGGATGAAATGACAAGGACGTTTATCAACGATCTCGAAAATAATCGCCTTGAAGGCCACACGCTTTATGTGAGCAGTATATTTAAGTGGTTTGCGGAGGATTTCAATAAAGATATCATCGGCTTTTTCCTGAAGTACGCAAAAGGGGATCTGAAAGAGCAATTAGAGGCAAATAAAGAAAAGATCAGGGTTAAGTACCTTGACTATGATTGGTCTCTTAATGGGAAATAGAAAGAAGACAAATGGTGGAAAACGACTCATTCGTCAAATTAAATAGGATGGGATTTGCCTCGCTCATAGCTGTTGCAATTGGCCTTATGTTGTCCAGTGAGTCTCTGACCTTACTGGGAAATAACGCGGGGGTGGCGGGGACCTCCTTCCTGATTTTTATACCTGCGGCTGTACTCCTTCACCTGGTCACTGCTTTGAGTTTCGGGGAATTAATGTCCCCTTTTCCTGGACCAGAAGGTGAAGCTCGGTTCATAAGAATGGCCTTGGGTCCCGTTCCAGCTATCGTTCTTCCTATCGGTGCACGGGTCCTGTTCACCGTTTGCGCTGCCACCGGAATCCTGGCTACGGCCGGTTATGTGTTCAACGAGACGTTCCTTTATTGGTTTCCAAACCTGGGATTCTCCTTTTGTTTGCTGGGACTCCTGGTCTTAATAAATCTACTCGGACCTAAGTTTTCAGAAACAACACAGATTATTTTTGTCTCGCTGGCCCTTTTGGGCCTCTTGGTTTTGTCCATAGGAGGCTTGTCAGGATGGGAGAATGCTCCTTCAGCATCAGAGAATGCCAACCCCTCGTTTTTCCACATCGCACGGGCAGCATTGTTAGCTCCGGTTCTTTTTTTGGGATATGATCTGGCTGGGATGACCATTGAAAGAACGGGGACGCATCACTTTGATCTCGTGAAGGCCATGGTCGTAGGACTTCTCTTAGTTGGTTTGATATTCTATCTATGGGGTGTAGTTTCCCTAAAATACGTATCACCCGGCAAATTGGCTGATACTACAATTCCTTATACGATTACAGCCAAGGCAATTATGGGCCAGAAGGGTAGGATTTTCATGGGAATAGTGATTCTGTCGGGCACCTGTGCCGCGGTAAACGCCTTATTTATGGCTGTTTCCAGAATGATTGCGGGTATGAGCGCCCAGGGTCTCTTGCCATCTGTTTTGGGAGCGGCCCGAAATCGTGCACCGGTTCCGCTTGTCCTTCTGGGGATAGGGACAGGGGCCATGATGGCTGTTGGGATGGCCGGGGAGCCGGTTCTGGAGGTCTATATCAGGGCAGGGGTGTGGCTCTGGCTTTTTAACTATGCCGTGATTCACCTCTGTGTCCTCATCATTAGCAGGCGTATCCCTGACAAATCCAAACACATTCAGATTCGAGGCTATCGGGTATTTCCTATGGTCGCCTTTACAGTATTGATCATGATTCTTTTTGGACTGTTGTGGACAGATGATGAGTCAATACTTCTTATAAAATCTATTTTTTTCGTTATTGCCGGCCTCTCTCTTTACGGCCTATTGTGGGTTCGTTTTGGCAGAGAAGTGACAGGCCCCTCAAAGTAGTAAGGCCTGGATCTGTCTTTTTAGGGACAGAAAAACCATAACAAGAAACATAGGGAGGAAAAAAAATGAAAGCAAGATTAGTTAGACTCGTTACAGGGGTAATCGGTGTGGCTGCACTATGCATGGTGGCCCAATTGGCCATCGCTGCTGAGGTTCCCAGGATGACAAAGGAGGAGCTCAAGCCAAAGCTTGACAATCCTGATGTTGTAATCGTGGATGTACGAGTTGGAAAGGACTGGAAGGGAAGTGAGTTCAAAATTAAGGGAGCAGTCAGAGGAAATCCCGCAGAGTTGAGTTCCTGGGCTGAGAAATATCCCAAGGACAAGACGCTTGTGCTCTATTGCGCCTGACCAAATGAGGCTACTAGTGCCGGGACGGCACAGAAGCTTATGGATAAGGGATACGCAAAAGTTTACGCCCTCAAGGGAGGCTGGCACGAGTGGTTCAGGGCCAAATATCCCGTTGAAGAGAAATAGCCTGAAGGGAGGAACTCATGGCAGAATATGATTTTGATATTGGTATTATAGGCGGTGGCTCGGGAGGGCTAACAGTTTCGGCAGGGGCGGCACAGTTTGGCGCCAAAACTCTTCTCGTGGAAAAAGAGAAAGAACTGGGAGGAGACTGCCTCCACTTTGGTTGCGTTCCCAGTAAAACCCTTATCAGGACAGCCCATGTCTACCATTTCATGAAAAACTCAAAGGCATATGGCCTTCCCTCTGTAGAACTGCCGCCGGTGGATTACAGGGAGGTAAAAAAAAGAATACAATCGGTGATCAGCACCATTCAGGAACACGATTCCGAAGAAAGATTTTGCTCTTTGGGCGCAAAGGTGGAGATTGGTAGCCCAACCTTTTCCGATGAACACGCCATCCGTCTAAACGGGAATGCACATTCGGCGAAAAACTGGGTCATCGCGACAGGCTCATCGCCCGGCATTCCTCCCATTGAGGGTCTGGATAAGACCCCATATATTACCAACAAAGAAATCTTCTCATTGGATCACCTGCCCAAATCCATGATTGTTCTTGGTGCCGGCCCCATCGCCATGGAGATGGCCCAATCTTTCAGTCGCCTGGGAACACAAGTTATTGTCATCCAGAGAAGTGGCCAGATTCTGAGCAAAGAGGACAAGGACATGGCTGATGAGGTCATGAATGTTTTAAGCTCCGAGGGCGTCGTATTTCATTTAAATGCATCCATAATCCGTACAAGCGACAAGGGCTCCGAGAAAGAGGTACTGATAAAGGATGAAAATGGAAAAGAAGTAAACCTGAGGGCCGAGAAAATATTAGTGGCCATGGGAAGGACGCCAAACCTGGAGGGCCTGGGGCTCAATGATATAGGTGTCGAATTTGACAGAAAGGGCCTGAAAGCAGATGACAGGCTGCGGACAAGTCAAAAACACATATATGCTGCGGGCGATGTGACAGGCGCATATCAATTTACACACGCTGCGGGATATGAAGGAGGAATTGTGATCAGCAACGCTATTTTTCATCTTCCCAGAAAGGCCGACTACACATTTCTTCCGTGGTGCACTTATACGGATCCTGAACTTGCCAGCATTGGAATGAATGAGAAAGCAGCCAAGGCCGCCGGAATCGAATATTCGGTGTGGACGGAAGCGTTCAAGGACAATGACAGAAGTCTTGCAGAGGGTGAAAAGGTCGGAAAGATAAAGATGATCCTGGATGAAAAGGAGAAGCCTCTGGGTGTCCAGATCCTTGGACCACAAGCTGGAGAGCTGCTCAACGAATGGGTAGCCGTTTTAAACGGGAAGGTAAAGCTTTCCACCCTGGCCTCTGCTGTCCACCCATACCCGACGCTTGGCGAGATCAATAAGCGTGTGGCCGGCAAGTTCTTTTCCCCCAAGATATTTTCAGAAAAGGTCAAGAAAGGCCTGAAATTCTTTTTCCATCTCAAAGGGAGGGCTTGCGAGCTGCAACAATAGAGTTAGAGGGAAGTTCTCAATAAGTCCAGCCTATATTAGAAAAATCCCCCTCAATCCCCCTTTACAAAAGGGGGAAGAAGTTGGAATGCCCGGACTTTTTGAGAACTTACAGTTAGAGGAGAGAAACCATGGAAGACGAAACGAAACAACCCACAAATACCCGTAGTAAAGCCCTGGTGAAGGCCGGCATATTCATTGCCTTTATTGTTCTGGCCATTTCCTTGATCCGTTTTACACCAATTAAGGATTATCTGACAGCGGAAGCCTTGGGTAATTTCCTGGAAACGGCAGGGCACTGGGCCCCGGTCCTCTATATGTTGATTTACGCCATTGGGGTATGCCTGTTCTTGCCCGGAACATTGCTGACCGGGTTAGGAGCCGCCATTTTTGGGGCCTACTGGGGTTTCTTATATGTCTGGATCGGGGCCATGCTTGGCGCGAGCGCTGCGTTCTTTATCGGACGAACCCTGGGAAGGGAATTTGCTGCCTCGCTTATAGGAGACAGGCTCAAAAAATATGACGATGCCATCGAGCGAAACGGTTTTGCGACGGTACTCTACCTGCGCCTGGTCTATTTCCCATTCACGCCCATGAATTTCGGCATGGGCCTGACCAAGGTCCGTTTCAAGGATTATTTTTTTGGTACCGGTTTGGGTATTATTGTTGGTACGTTTATTTTTACATTTTTCATAGGGACACTCAAAGAGGTGTGGGCATCCGGCAATTGGGGAGAGCTGATATCTTTCAAGGTCTTTTTTTCCATTGGACTTTTCATCTTTTCATTCTTCATCCCCAAAATCATTAAGAAGGTAAAAGGGGAGTAAAAAATTAGGAAATGTTTGAATTTTTCTCCACTAAAGGATTCAAGGGCTATGTGAAACAGGCCCAGAAGATATTGGACGGGAACTGGACCGGCCGATATACAAAGCCCTCCCCAGGTCTTTATCCTCACCAGTGGCACTGGGATTCGGGGTTTATTGCTATCGGATATGCCCACTATAATGAGGATCGGGCTATGCAGGAGATCCGCTCTCTTTTCGGGCACCAGTGGGAGAACGGCATGGTTCCCCAGATCGCTTTCAACCCTGAGACCTTGGGCAACTATTTTCCGGAACCCGACTTCTGGCAGGTCCCTGGCGGCAGGTTGACAAGCGGGATTACAATGCCGCCTCTCCATGCCATAGCCTGCCTACACATATACCAGCATGCCAAAAACAGACGGCGAGCCCATGATTTCCTGAAAGAGATGTATCCTAAATTGATGGCCTCTCACCGCTATCTCTACCTCCACCGTGATCCGGCCAAAACAGGGCTCGTATATATCCGACATCCATGGGAGTCGGGCTTAGACAACTCACCGAGCTGGGACCGTCCCCTGAAAAATATCCAGGTTGACAAGACCGGATTGCCGGCCTACGAACGTAAGGACTTGACGCACGGGGTGCCTGTGGAACAACGCCCCAGTGACGAAGACTACGACCGTTATGTGTACCTGGTGGATCTCTTCAGGGAAAACCATTACGATGAGACCGAGATCTACAGCCAGTGTCCCTTCCTGGTCCAGGATGTGTTGTTTAACTCTATTTTGTGCAGGGCCAATCGGGATTTGGTGGAGATCGGCAAGATTATTGATCAAAACGTCAGAGCGGTGGAGGAATGGCTGGCCCAGACATCCCAGGCCATCAGGGAAAGG
>JAIVXD010000115.1:0-7261 GCA_048636195.1 Anaerolineales bacterium | reverse complement strand
AGGGCGCGGGGATCACAAGGAAATGTAAAGCGAGCGCGCAAGCAGAACATTTCTGAGGGCGATCTAAGCCGTGTGGAGTTTCATCGCCATGCATTGGCATTACTGCCACATCCGGCAGACAAGAGGCCCGGTATAGCCTATTTTGTGGAGAGCAGCCCTTTGGGACATACCCAGAGATTGTGCTCCTGCGCTATTTCAAGGGACAGGACCTGCACTCACATCTTAAAACTGGTTGAAGTGTACAAGACCCTTAAGAAAAGCCTTAAAGGTGGAAGTCTCGAGGAGGGTTTCAGGTCGAGCATCTGGTACAGCCTTGCTAACGTTTTGGCAGATGGCTCTCGGGAGAAGCCACTATCAGTCCGCATACAATCTGCCACTTACCGGGAGAAGAAACTGATAAAGGTGTTAGGCTCCAATGGGGAGGAAATGCTTTATTATCTTTCACAGGGGCCTGATCTTTCCCGGTTTCTGGAGCGCTGCGGGAAGTCTCCGGGGGAGGATGCTGCTCCACACAGGGGCAAAGTACTTGAAAGGCTTGCCCTGCTCACTCTGACCGAAAGTGAGCGCTTTATGATGGACCGGGACTTTAAGACACGCCGACAGACTCTGGAGGAAAGCTTCTGGTACCGGGCTGCCTATCACGGCTATCGCGAATTTGGCGTCACAGGGTGCTCCTTTCATCCGGCCATTGAGGAGACCGCCGGGTCGTTCACGGTCGCCTGCAAAGATCCGTCAGGAGATACTGCCTTTCGCATGGTGATACCTCGTAACAAGGTGAAAAGACTACTTATCACTCTTAAAGAATTCCTTCCCAACCAGCATGACCTGGCCATACACCCCATTCCCCTTAAATCCATTTTCAAGGTTGCCATAAGTACCCAGCTGGATCTGGAGGTCCGGCCCGTCATCCAGCTCATCCAGGAAAGTGGAGAGGAAAGATTTTTTGAGAGAGAGGATCTGGAACGCTTCCGATATGGAGATCTGATCTATATCAAAGAACTGGGTATCCTTGCTGAACTGGAACCACCGGGGAGGATGGAGAGAAAGTTCAAGGCGCCGGTCAAAATGGTCCTCAAAAAATCCCAGGTCCCAACTTTTTTGGAGGAGTTCGGGGATGACCTCCTGGAAGGCCCGCACCTTGTAGATGAAGAGGTTAAAAGCCTTAAGATCTTCAAGCAAGTTGATCGAATTGAGATCACCCCCGAGGCCTTAGACAGGGACTGGTGCTGGCTTTCGGTGAAATACGGCTTTGGAAATACATCTGTCTCTCTGGTTGAAATCATGCGTGCCAGGGAAGAGGGCCAGCGATACATCGGTACTGATGAGGGGTGGGTGGACTGTAAATCCCGGGATCTGGATGTCCTTGATTCCATTCTGGATCGAAGTAAAGGGGAGAAGCTTTCAGAGGAAGCAAGCGCTATAAAACTATCCCGGATGGATCTTTTCCATTTAACAGCCACCAGAATGAAGCCCGTGGATATAACAGGTGATGGCGACCGTGCTGACCTGCTCAAAAGGATGCTCGAACTGAGACCCATGAGGCCTTTGCCTGAACTAAAGGGCATGACTTCAACCCTGAGGCCCTATCAGGAGCGGGGCGTGGAGTGGATCTGGTTTCTGTTTGAAAATGGTTTCGGAGGGTTGCTGTGCGATGATATGGGCCTTGGTAAGACCCATGAGGTTATGTCCTTTATGGTGGGCCTGCGGGAACATGAAAATGTCAAAGGGCCTTTTCTGGTGGTTTGCCCCACCACTGTTCTAAGCCATTGGGACAACAAAATACGTGAGCATGCTCCCGGGTTGAAGGCAGTTCTGTACCATGGCGGCCAGAGGGACCTGGGAAAAGCCCTGGAAGACAGCGACGTGTTATTGACCTCATACGGTGTCCTCCGGTGGGATATTGAAAAGCTGAAGGACATTTCTTTTTCTCTCGCTGTTTTCGATGAAATCCAACACATCAAGAATCCCCAGACCCTGGCTTACCACTCTGCAGAAGATATCAAGGCCCGTATGAAGCTGGGGATGACAGGGACTCCCATAGAGAATAGTCTGAGTGAATTGAAGGCCCTTTTTGATTTGACGATGCCGGGCTATTTTGGCACTGATAAGGGTTTTGATTCTCGATATGTCAAACCGATCGAGCTCGGCCTGGATACGACCAGGAGAGAGGAACTGAGCAGGCTCATATCCCCTTTTACGCTCCGCCGCCTTAAAGAGACAGTGCTTGATGATCTCCCTGAAAAGATTGAAGATATCCGGTCCTGCCGTCTTAGTGAGGATCAGGTAAAGCTCTATCGGGATGCAATCTCTTCAAGGGGTAAAGGCTTACTCCAGTTGTTGAAGGCTGGTAAAGAACCTGTCCCTTATATCCACATTTTCGCCTTACTGAACCTCCTCAAGCAGATCTGCAATCATCCTGCAATGGTAGAGGGAACGCCGGACGATTATGAGCGATACCAGTCAGGCAAATGGGAGCTATTTAAGGAGCTTATTGCGGAGAGCCTTGACAGCGGGCAGAAGGTTGTTGTCTATAGCCAGTTCCTGGGGATGATAAAGATAATAGAAGGATTTCTGCAAACTCAAAATGTGGACTTTGTAACTCTTACGGGGGCAAGCCGGAAGCGGGGTGAAATTATATCCAGATTTAACAATAACCCTGATTGCCGGTTATATGTGGGGAGTCTGAAGGCCGGGGGCACAGGCATAGATCTGGTAGCCGCCTCGGTGGTCATCCATTATGATCGGTGGTGGAATGCGGCCAGGGAAGACCAGGCCACGGACAGGGTCCACAGGATCGGGCAAAAACGCGGTGTTCAGGTCTTCAAGCTGGTGACTGAAGGGACTTTGGAGGAAAAGATATCAGCCATCATTGAGAAAAAGCGAAATTTGATGGACAGTGTTGTTAAGGAGAGTGATCCAGGGATCCTAAGGAGCTTTTCAAGGGCGGAGTTGATTGAATTGCTGTCAGTTCCTTCTTGACGTTATAAGCAACCTGTCCGACAGACGCTATCCGGGAAGGAGTGCGGACACCCTCCCCGTTTAGCTTGCGGAGAAATATTGAATTGAAGACCTTACGAAGTAAATTTCTTGTTTTTATCCTGGTACCGGTCATTACCGTACTTTTGGCTTTGTCTGTTCTGAGCTATCTTTCTGCTCGTGATCTCCTTATCGCACAAATGAAAGAAGGCGGCATAACCACCCTCCAGACCTCCGCCGAGAAGCTTTCTGTGTCTATCGTTCAAATACACTCGATGCTTCGCCTGGTTTCGTTATCCGAAAACCTGGAAGAAAAAAGCGATTCGTATAGACAGCGCTTATTTGTCAGGCTCACTCAGGTCCCCGATGATGCGATAACGTCAGTTTTTATGGGCTTTCCTGACGGGAAATTTATTCGTGGCAAGACTGATCCCCTTCCGGAACTCTTTGACCCCCGTAAGAGGCCATGGTATACGGCTGCCTTGAATTTTCCTCCGGGCAAAATGGAAGGTGCCACTGAACCCTATTTAGATGCAAGCACAAAACGGCCTGTAATTACGCTTTATCGTAAGGTCTTAAAACGTGACGGCAGTCTGATGGGAGTGCTCGGTGTAGACGTTGATGTTATACTGGGTTCTCAATCTATCACAAAAGAAATTGAATTGCCCCCGGGTGGGCATGTGATTCTGGTCACCAATAGTGGCACTATCTTACTTCATCCTGATGAGGAGGCCATAGGGCTTGATCTCGGTTACACGGGGGAGTCATTGGATATTAAGGTGTCCGGTGATATTAAAAACCCCGAAGTCCCATTCATTCAATATATAGACAGGAGGTTTGGGGAGAAATGGTATGTTGGATTCCATCGTGTTCCAGCAGCCGGTTCCAGCATTGTAGTTATGTTTCCCATGGAGAGGGTTCCGAAGCCCCTGCGGCTTCTGGCTCTGCAAATGATTGCAGTGGCCTCACCGTTTCTCATTGGTATCCTTGTTCTTTTATTGGTTATAATCAAGAAGGTCTCCCAACCAGTGGTTGACCTGACCAACTCTGCGGTTAAGATTGCTAAGGAGGATTCCTACCATAATCCCCTGGAAGTGAAAAGCAGTGACGAAGTCGGCCGGTTGACAGAGGCATTTAACACCATGATGGAAGGACTTCGGCAAAGGGATTTTATCCGGGATACCTTTGGCCGGTATGTGACCAAAGAGGTGGTTGAGGAGCTTCTGGGCTCCCCGGACGGCCTCAAGCTTGGAGGTGAAAAACGAGAAGTCACGATCATGTTCAGCGACTTGCGCGGTTTTACGCCTTTGTCCGAACATCTCAGTCCTGACCAGATAATTGGTCTTCTCAACCGTTTTTTAGGGAAAATGGCAGATATCATCAGCAGTTACAAGGGCACGGTCAACGAGTTTGTCGGTGATGCCGTCCTGGCCTTTTTTGGTGCGCCGGTTAAAAGACAAGACAGTCCGGCCAGGGCTGTGGCCTGTTCGTTGGCCATGCAACTGGCCATGGAGGATATCAATCGTCAAAATAAAGAACAGGGTCTTCCGTCTGTATCCATGGGAATCGGTGTCAACACAGGTGAGGTCATTGTGGGCAATATCGGCAGTGAAAAGCGGGTCAAGTACGGTGTGGTGGGCCACCACATCAATTTGACATCACGGGTTCAAGATGCCACCGTCGGCGGACAGATCCTTATTACGCCCTCCACTTATGAGCAGGTCAAGGACATTGTCCTTATTAGATCTTCCCGGTCAGTTAATTTCAAGGGTGTAGATGAAGGTGTTACGGTCTACGAAGTGGCAGGTATCAAAGGGCCTTACAACCTCACATTACCAGAGGAAACCAGGGACGCAAAGCCTTTGGAAAACCCCCTTGCTGTCAATGTGCTCAAGATGGCGGGTAAAAGGGTTGAGGGCTCCCCGTTAGCGGGGCAGTTGACGCATATTTCAACTCCATGGGCCAGGGTGAATTTGCCGGAGCAGATTAAACTCTCATCAGAGATCAGATTGGACATCCCTGTTCCTGGACAGGCGGAACCGGAGCGTATCTACGCCAAAGTGGTGGAAGTGACTGATAAAGGTAACAGCTATGACCACCTTGTACGGATCTCCTATCTTACACCTGCGCTGACCAAAGTCATTGATATCGGATCATAGAATGGCTGTTTAAACACCAGATCAGTTGCAAAAGCACCCGAATATTTGATATAATTAGGCATACATTTGAGATGCGGAAAATCCGAAAGCATCCGGATGGGTCGTTGTATTGCATGGACTCTGTCTGGGTATCAGAAAAGATCTTATTGGAGGCATTATGGAAATAAACTATATCGATTTGAATAATGAAGATTTTGATCCCGAATTATATATCAAAATATTAGTCGCTGTTGCAAAGGCCGACAAAAACAACGGCCCAAGGGAGTTTGAATATGTTGCAAATCAGGCTAATCGTTTGGGCATTGATTTCGCGCGAGTTTGGGATACGACCGATAAAACTTTCCTAATAAGTGGGAAAGAAGTTTCCCGGCTTACGGCTATTGTGATTATCAAAGACTGTATTTTGTTGGCATCGCTGGACAAGGACTTTTCTCTTGCTGAAAGAGACAAAGTCTATGCCTATGCTGCGAAACTTGATATCCCCAGATCAGATGTGGATTACATTGTAGAATGGCTGGGTGATTATGATGCATTGGAAAAAAAATGGAATAGACTTATGTCCGGTGATATGCATTAGCATTGCCTCTTCCAATGATATTCTTTTTCGTCTTTCTTACCTGAATCATGTTTGATGCCCATGTAAAAAGTCTTTTTTACATGGATTTAGGAATTTAGGGATTCAGGAATTATGAATTATTTAAGCTTGTTGTGAGAATATTAAATTGGAGAATCCTGTAAATTTTGACTTTTTACGATGCCGTCATGTTTAAAGGAACGCAAATCTTATTGATGTAACATGATACGATTTTTTCAAACCCTGGAAATAAAAAAATATATTTCGGTACTTGATATTCTTGACCCCTGGCTGTCCCTCGCATTATTTTTTGCGGCATCTTTTTTAATGATTTGGCGCTTGGGCTCGTTGGAAACAAAAGGGCTTGAAGGGACAGTGCTGGGCACATTGATCATGCCTTATTGCTCCGGGTTATCCAATCTGATTTTCGCCTATTTTCTTGGCCGTTCAGGTGGGAGCGGGTCCATGGTTCTGGAAAATTGTATTGTCAACAATGTGACCAATCTAACTTTGCTGATCGGTCTGCCAGCCGTGTTCTGGAGAATGCATATTATTCCTGCAAAGATGAAAAAAATGGGACCCAGCATCTACTATGACTATCATCGTCTCAACTACCTTTCACTCCTTTTATCACTTGTGGCTTTGATGTTTTTCACGGGCGTTGTCTGGGCGTTGGGACGGGACGGAAAATTGGACTTTAGCGATGGACTGGTCCTTGTCGGCATGTTTTTTTTCTGGCAGGTTTTCCAGGTGTTTGATGTATTAAAAACCAATGTTCATGAGAGCAGGAGTCTGTCCTGGTCCATGCTGATTGATTTGCTTTTTATAATAGTAGGTGGATACTTTGTATACATCAGTGTTGATCGTTTGGTAGCGTGGGTTCCCAAGGCAGGTTCGGGTTTTTTCGTTTTTAGTAACCTGGGGTGGTTAAGTGGATTACTCATGGTCCTGCCTAATTCCTTGCTGGCAATATATTACTCTATAAAAGGCCGTCCTGATATTGTATACACCTCCCAGACAGGAGATGCTCATATCTGTATTCCCATGTGTATTGGGCTTTTCGCTTTGTTCCATACTATTCAGATCCCATCCTTTTTTAATCTTGGTATTATGCTGCTCCTGGGTGCAGGCCTGGTTCATTTTGTGTTCGTTACATTTCTCGGTAGACTACCGCGATTTATGGGATTGGCCTTGACCGGGACATACTATTTCTTCTTGTACAAAGGGCTGATAAAGCCCTAAGTTCTGTTTCCTGTTCTGGCCTCTTTTGCCAGAGTTAGTTCCAGATCACATTGGAGGCACCTTTTTGCCTCACTTATGGCATGATCGTCATCAAAACAGAGATCAACCTCTGTGAATCCATCATGTCTTTCTGAAAGGGGTATGGTCGGCGTTTCAACCCTTTTCAGATCTGCAAATCCCCTTTCCCTTTTCCCGTTGTACGCCTCGGTATCAGGCCTTAGGGCAATAGATTCCTCTATGTCGCCATCTCCACCCAGAAATTTATCAATGGAGCTTGCAGCCCTGCGACCGGCCGCAATCGCCTCAATAA
>JAIVXD010000114.1:0-7312 GCA_048636195.1 Anaerolineales bacterium | reverse complement strand
CCCGCTCATACCGAAGGGAACAAACTTATCCCCGGGGCGGACATTTCTGATCATCAAAGGATATACCAGATGGTCTGCGTTCAGGAACGCGCGCCACCGGGAGGCCCCCATGTCAGACAATGCCGCCTTTTCCACCTCTGTAAGCAAAATTGTGCGCCCTAAGGCTGTCAGATCAAACTTGCCCGGCCCGTCCAAGAGATAGCAAAAGCCCTCAGATCGAGTGTCCTTCGTTCCAGTGAAGACCAGTCTGTCATACACTTTCTTTGCAATTATGCCGTTCGGAAGATTAACCAGGGCCTGAGGTTTTTTCCCCATTGCCATTTGATTAATGGCCTCTATGTGCCGCAGACTCACACGTCGAAGGCTCCCCCCTGTCATTTTTAAGGCATACCTGATGACACGGTTCTTCAACGCCTCTGGAAGTATTATGAACGAAGATAAAGGTATCCGGATTTCCCCATCGCCCCTGGTCTCAGTCGACCTCTTTACCCACTCTTCGGCCCTGGCCGCCAGCCAGGCCTCATCGTTTCTCATGATATCTGCCGTCCTCCCCAGCAGTTCCACGATACGAGGCTGGTATTCCCTGAGGCGGGGGAGGAGCTCCAGGCGAATTTTGTTCCTCAAATAGCAGGCTTGAAGATTTGAGGAGTCAGTCATATGGGTGAGCCCCTTGTGCTCAAGGTAGGATTCGATCTCCCCACGGGTTATTTCGATCAGAGGCCTGATGATCTTTTCCTCCCTGCACGGCGGTATCCCTGCAAGCCCTGAGGGTCCGCTACCTCGCAAAAGCCTCATAAGGACTGTCTCGGCTTGATCGTTTAGATTATGGCCGGTCGCAATTTTTTGGGCAGAAAACTTCTCCTTCACCTCTTCAAGAAACTGGTACCTGGCGTGCCTGGCCCTTTCCTCAAGAGAGGCGCCTCCCTGGCCCATGCCGGGATCTGCTTTTTTTGTCTCAAACGGGAGGGTGAGGGCCGCGGCCAGGGATTCGACAAACCTGTTCTCAGCCTCGTCTTCACCTGGCCTAAGCCCGTGATCAAAATGGGCTACCACCAATTCGATCCCTAACTCATCTTCAAGTTCCTGGAGGATGTCCAGTAGACAGACAGAGTCTGGCCCGCCTGAAACGGCCACAACAACCCGGTCACCGTCCCTGATCATATTGTACTTTATGATGGTATGCCTGACCTTCTTGATGGTCTCATTTATCGATCCCACGACCAACTCCAAAAAACATTATTGCATATATTACTATTCAGGTATCTCTTTTTTAGACAGGATAACAGGATAAAACAGGAATCTATTTTTAAGTCATAAACAAGGCCTTATTGTAATAATCCTGTAAATCAAATAAGATATCTTGGTAATATACCTTAAGGATAAATCCCGAATAAGGAATTAAGATAATCTCTTTGGGCCTTTCTTAAATGTGAAATGAGTATTTAAAAAATTTCAAATCAATCGGGGGCCAGGTTTAACCAAACTATAATAGAAAGATTTAACTCAATCACTTACCCATATAGCAAGGAACGGTCTATCAGGATAGTTAAAGGATTTACAAGAATTCAAAAAATCAAGTCAATCCTGTTATCCTGTCTAATAAATACCCAATAGTTAAGAGGTTGATAGAAGAACTCACCAAGTTTTTAATTTACGACTCAACCAAGTATGTTTATAATAGCAAATAAGTTTCGATTTCAAGCCTAATTTCTGCCCAACCAGTTTCCCATATATAAGAGTATTGAAAATGGCCCGCAGAAAAAAGAGAAAAAGAACATCCCATAAGCAAAAACCCCGAAAAAACGAGCCTGAAACTTTCAATCCCGCTTTCGACGGGCTTCCCTTGCTGGCCAGAAAAAAGCCAGAAAGAATCCAGGAACCTGACAGACCAAAACCTTCTAAACCCAGGGAAACGCCGGATGAAACACGGGTTTTCCTTGAGGCCATGTCCAATGTAAAGCCACTTAATAGTTCAAGGAATATAATTGCCCGCCCACCCAACGTCAATCTCCGCCCTGCCCATCCGGCCACGGACGATGAACTGGAGGCCATGGCCCACCTTTCGGACCTGGTGAGCGGAGCAGCGGAGATGGACATAACATTCAGCGATGAATACATCGAGGGGTGTATACACGGATTTGACCGAAAATTAATGCAAAAAATCAAAAAAGGCCAGTTTCCTGTGCAGGATTATGTGGATCTCCATGGCCTGACAAAGCAGGAGGCGGAAATCATGATGCGGGATTTTTTGCTTCAAAGTCACCGCCTTGGATTGAGATGTGTGCTTGTGGTACACGGGAGGGGTCTGAATTCTCAAGACAATATTCCGGTATTAAAAGAACGGCTGCCCATATGGTTAAACCGGGGGCCCATAAAAAGATTCGTTCTGGCCTTTTCGACTGCCATGCCATATGATGGCGGAACAGGGGCGATTTATATTTTGTTGAAAAAGCGAAGGGGCGGGGTTTGAAGGACCGCTTCGATTGAGGCAAAAGGGTAAAAGCAAACGCTTTGGATCTATTCATTGGTTTTTGTTGGCCAGGCTGACAATTTACTGTTAATGTGAAACCCTTATTAGCTGGCTCCAATCAGTGAAATAAGTGGGAGCAATAATAGAGGTTTATTGAAGCCATGAAACTGGGCCTCGTAGGTCTTCCCCAGTCAGGTAAATCAACGGTCTTTGCAGCGCTCACAGGTGTAAGGGGTGAAAAAAAAGACTACGGGTCACCTCGCGGCGATCAGAGAATCGCCACGATTACAGTTGCTGACGAACGCCTTGATTTCCTGACAAAAATATACAACCCCAAAAAGACCACCTATGCAAAAATAGAATACCTTCTCCCTTCCGAAATACCGACTTCATCCTCAAAGTCCGAGGGAGGCGTCTGGAACCAGGTCCGTCCATGCGATGCACTTTTACACGTGGTCAGGAATTTTGAGGGCTCCGGGGGCTCTCCCGCTGCACCAGAGCAGGACTTCTGGCAGCTTGAAGAAGATATGATCCTTAGCGATTTGGTGGTCGCCGAAAAGAGGATCGAAAGGATAGAGCTGGACAAAAAAAGAGGTAAAAAGCCGGAAGGAGAAGAATTCTCTCTTCTCAAATCCTGTTGCGAACACTTAGAGACGGGTCAACCTCTCCGCAGGATACCGGAACTGGCATCCAAACCAGTCCTTAAGGGTTTCACTTTTCTGTCTGCAAAGCCCATGCTTGTTATTATTAACAACGACGATGAGGATGAGGAAGTGCCGGAATGGGATAGCAGGCCCGAGGACGTGGAGATGATGGTCGTTCGAGGTCGTCTTGAAATGGATATCTCTTCCATGACACCTGATGAGTCCGAAGAATTTCTCGAGGCCTATCATATTCAGGAATCCGCCCTTGACCGGGTGATAAAGAACTCCTATAAGCTTTTAAATCGCATCTCTTTCTTCACTGTTATCTCTGATGAGGTGAGGGCATGGTCCATTACAGCAGGAACTCCGGCCTTTGAAGCTGCGGGAACAGTGCACTCCGACATGCAAAAGGGCTTTATCCGCGCTGAGACCTTAGCTTTTGAAGACCTGAAGACCTGCGGGACATTTCAGGAGGCCAAGAAAGCTGGGCGGGTGCGTCTCGAAGGAAAAGAGTATGAAGTGAAAGATGGAGATATTATAAATTTCCGGTTTAATATTTAATGTCAGTTGTGCGTTGAAGTAAGGCAAATTCTCAGTCCGGGCGGTATTGAAAAAATCCCCCTTTGCAAAAGGGGGAAGAAGTCGGAATGCCCGGACTTATTGAGAAATTACAATATCAACAATCAACTGCGAGATAATCATGGACAAAATTAAAGTGGGTATTATTGGCGCCGGTGGCTATGGAGGCTGCGGTGCAATAGAGCTTTTATTGAATCATCCATATGCGGAGATCAGAGGGCTTGTTGCCAAACAGGACGTAGGTAGACCCATAAGCGAGTTGTACCCGCATCTAACAGGCTTTTGTGATTTGCCTGTATTTGCCCCGGATGATCCGGACTGCCCTGATGACTTTCAAGTGGTTTTTTTTGCTACCCCCGATGGTGTGGGACAAAGTACGGCTCCTGCCTGGATAAAAAAAGGCGTAAAGGTCATTGACTACAGCGGTGATTTCCGCTTCAACGACCTGGAGACCTACAAGGGATATGCAGCGCGAATTGGACGACCCCAGGATCACGCTTCCCCTGAGCTGTTACCTCAATCGGTTTACGGCCTGGCGGAATTGCACAGAAATGAAATCTCAGGCTCCAACCTGGTTGGGAACCCGGGTTGCTTTGCGGTTAGCTGTATACTTGGTTTGTCTCCGGCCTTAAAATCCAATCTCATTGAACCGGATTCTATCATCTTCGACGCAAAAACCGGGGTATCAGGAGCAGGGAAAACCCCCAATCCCACTTTTCACTATCCGGCACGCTATGAGTCCATGAACGCCTATAAGATATCAGGCCACCAGCATGTATACGAAATAGAAAGAGAGCTGAGCCTCCTTGCAGGTCAGGACATCAAGGTCACCTTTACGCCCCACGTGGTGCCCCTCTGCCGTGGCATCCTGACCACCATATATGGTCAATTAAACGAGGGCCAGAACCTCAAAACCGCGGAAGAGGCCTATCGATCTTTTTATAAAAATGATGCATTTGTAAGAGTATTCGGACCTGAAAAGCTACAGGTAAGCATCAATGTAAGAGGCAGCAATTTCTGCAATATTTCGGTGAACGTGGACGAAAGGACCGGGAAGCTTATTGTGGTGAGCCTTATAGATAACCTGATGAAAGGGCAGGCCGGAAGTGCCGTTCAAAATATGAACATCATGTTCGGGCTGGACGAAACAGAGGGGCTGATGCATCCCGGAAGTTTTCCTTAATCCGTTGTCCATTTTTTTCTATTCGTTTAATTCTGTGGCCCCTGTCCATCGGTGAACAGAAAACGGTCAACGGTGAACTATTTAATACAAACCCTCCTTACCTGGATAAGATCCGTAAGTCCAAGACAGACCTTCCGAATACCATCCTGCATCAGGGTAGTCATGCCGTCTTTTATAGCCTGTTTCCTTACCTCCGCCATCTTTGCCCTGTTTTGGATCAACGATTTTAGATTGTCTGTCCCTACAAGGAGTTCATGGATGGCGGTCCTGCCCCGGTAACCGCTGTTACCGCACATTGGGCACCCTTTGGGGCGGTAAAGGAAAAATTCATCATTATATTCAAAGCCAAGGGAATCAAAATCACCTTCATAGGCCCTTATTAATGCGTCAAATTCATTCCTGTCAGGATGGTACTTCTCCCTGCAATCTTTGCAAAGGGTTCTCACCAGCCGCTGGGCAAGGACCCCCAGAAGGGCATCTGCAAAATTAAAGGGATCCATTCCCATATCCAACAGCCTCGTGATAGTCTCCGGAGCACTGTTTGTGTGAAGGGTACTGAGAACCAGGTGACCCGTTAAAGAGGCTTCTATGCCTGTGGATACGGTCTCACGGTCACGCATTTCCCCTACCATTATCACATCCGGATCCGCTCTTAAAAAAGACCTCATGGCCCTGGCAAAATCAAACCCGATCTTAGGCCTGACCTGAACCTGGCGAAGATCTTCCTGAGTAATCTCTACCGGATCCTCGGCTGTCCATATCTTTGTTTCAGGCCTGTTAATATAGGCCAGGGCAGCGTGAAGGGTGGTGGTCTTCCCGCTTCCTGTAGGGCCCACTACCAACACGATACCGTAAGGCTTTTCGATTATGTCTAAAAAGGCCTCGTAATTCCTCCCGCTCATTCCCATCTCATCCAGCGGCAAAGGTTTGCCGGTCGATAAGAGCCGCAGAACCACATCCTCGTTTTGTCCTGCCGTTGGGATGGTAGCGACCCGAAGTTCAATATCCAAAGGGGCGAAACGCCTGAATTTGATCTTTCCGTCCTGAGGAAGACGTCTTTCGGCAATATCCAGGTCTGACATGATCTTAATACGAGAGACAATGGCTCGCTTATAGGTGTAAGGGAGGGTCTGGTAAACCTGGCATGCACCATCTACCCTGACCCTGATTAAGGCATTGGCCTTTCCCTGGCGTGGTTCGATGTGGATATCCGAAGCACCACGATTGTAGGCGTCAATAATTATTTTGTTGACAATCTGGACAATGGCACTGTCCTCTTCAGTCATGCTTGCAATTTCTTCATCGTATTCTTCATCATCAGATGCCAGTTGGCCCAGGATATCCTCAATACTGTCAGAATCATTCAATAGTTCTGTCCTTTTTACATCAAAGAACAGGTTTATCATGTCGTAGATATCTTCTTTGAGGGCTACGCAGTATTCAAATCCCCTGACCGGAATGAGCCTTTTAATAGCATCCCTTGCCGGCAGGGAGTTGGGGTTCTCCATGGCCACGACAACCTTGCCATCCGATTTGACAATTGGAACAAAGGCATTGTGCTTCAGATAGCTCACCCTGAGGCCTTTCAACAACTCACCAGGGATGACCATCTTCTCGTCGTATGGAATAAAACGGGTTTTGAAAAAATCTGCCAGGGATTTTCCAATATTATCCCTGGAGACATGAAAATCAGTTATAAGGATGGAGGCCACCGATCTTTTGGCCTTTCTCGCCCGTGAAATAGCCTCGTTCAGGTCCTTGCTGCTGATAATGTTGTTGATGATGAGAAAGTCGAACTTTGTAGGCTTTGCCTTTTGAGCAACTTGCTGGTTTTTAAAGAAGGCCACCCCCAGGACCTTTGCAATATCCAGAACCGAAGTCTGGTCTTCCTCTGTAAAGGGCTTTCCTTTCTTTTTATTGATCAACTGTATAACGCCTAAGATATATCTATTGTACGTGACAGGGGCTGCAAGTATCTGGGTCGTTTTATATCCTGTCTTTTGATCCCAGCTCTTGTCAAATTTCAATTTAGGGTTGATGCGTTCGAGTTCATACTCATCATAGACATCAAGGACGTTCACCACCTTGCCGGAGGCAGCACAGTACCCGGCAATACTCTGTTTAACAATAGGGACCCGGATTTCGCTGATTTCGTCCCCGGTCTTAATCCTTGAAACAATCTGTTTTTTGGTGCCATCAACCACATAGATAGTAATCCTGTCAGCGTCAAATAGACTCAGGATTTCACCTTGAAGGTTCAGCAGGATTTCATTTGTATCGTTCGCTGAATGTATCCTGTTGGTAATACTGTTCAGGTTTTTTTGATATTCGAGCTGTTGCTCAAGGGATTTCTTATTTGCATCATTGTCAGATACTTTTTTTGGTAAGCCAGCCATAATTCAAACTATCCAAAATACGTCAAGTGTGAGTACTTAA
>JAIVXD010000113.1:0-7372 GCA_048636195.1 Anaerolineales bacterium | reverse complement strand
AAGGCCGCGTCGGTTTCGTCTCTGCTGTTAACCACCGAAGCTATGATTGCGGAAAAACCAGCAGAAAAGGACGACATGCCCGGAATGCCTCCTGGAGGCGGCATGGGTGGTATGGGTGGTGGTATGGGAGGTATGGGAGGAATGATGTAGAGAAAGTTCCTCTAAGCTTTAACAATAAGAAGTGACGGGGTTCTTTTCCGTCACTATCAGCGACTATAAGAATTGTATCCGGAACGAGAAAGTTCATGTTTCCGGGTACAATTTTTTTTTGCGCCGAACAGCGGTCAACTACCACTCCTAAAAGGGGGGCTTGAATGGTGACCTTAAAAGGGTCCAAATATGTAAATAAAATGAATTCGAATGACAAATATCAAAGCCCAAATTTCAAACGAATGTCAAATGACAAATGCTAAAAAAATATGTCCACCCAGTAATTCAAACTCAGCCTTATACTGGGGAAGATGCACAATGGGAAAGAGCTAAATAGCTGATCGTTTTGGAGTAACATCTTAATAAGCCTGGGCATTCCGAACCTTCCCCCTTTCACAAAGGGGGATTGAGGGGGATTTTCTTAATACAGCCCGGATTTATTGAGAACTTACGTTTTGGAAAGCATTTTGACATTGGGGTTTTGGATTTGAATTGACATTGGGATTTTGTCATTTGAGCTTTATCCCTTAGGGCATCCCAATTCACTATCTAACCCATACAGTTAATCTTGGATCATCCCTCTACAGCGGGAAGGTTTAAGGGATTGACTACACTTCAGGCTTTTTACTTTTTTGCTCTGGCCTCATCAATTTTTTCGGCGAGAATTCTTAAATACTTGGCAAAATTGCTGGCCCGTTGAAACCGTTGATCCGGATCTTTTGCCAGAGCCTTATCAATTAGTTGCTCGCAGGGTCTTATCACCTTTGGGTTTATTTGCCGCGGAGAGGGATGTTTTGCTTGAGTGATTTGATAAAAAAGCTCTGTTAGGGTTTTACCACCAAAGGGGAGCTGGCCGGTCAATAGCTGAAAAAACACTATACCAAGGGAAAAAATATCCGAGCGACCATCGATTTCCATGCCATTAATCTGTTCCGGAGACATGAAGTTGGGTGTTCCAAGGATAATCCCCGTTCTGGTCTGAGAGGAAGAGACCGCCTTGGCAATGCCAAAATCCATTACCTTAATATGCCCGTTTTTTAAAAGCATGATGTTTCCAGGTTTAATGTCTCTGTGGATTACGCCCTGCGTGCAAGCATAATCCAGGGCGTCGGCCGTTTCAGCAATGATGTCCAGCACTTTCCGTAAGGGCAGGAGGGAGTTTTTATCACAAAAATGTTCAAGATCTTCTCCCTCCAGAAGCTCCATGGCCATATAAGTCAAATCGTAATCCTCTCCCACATCGTGAATAGATATAATCGAGGGATGCGATAGTCTTCCGGCCAATTCAGCTTCCTTGAAAAAGCGTTCCTTCACTTCTTTTGCCTGCTGCTCGTCAAAATCATCGGAGAAACGGATAGTCTTAATGGCCACCAGGCGATTGATCTTGGGGTCCTTTCCCTTGTAGACTACTCCCATAGCACCCTGGCCCAATTCCTCAAGGATCTCATATCGTCCAACCGTGGGTTTCGTATCCAGGTCATCTGATATTACGAGTTTTCCCTCATCTTTCCTCCTGTGTTTTCCAAGAGGCAGCTCTCCGGCGAATTTTCTTAATTTGGGTATTCGTGTATCCAGATCCCGGAAAATCTCCCCCTCTTGAACAATATATTCATATACTGTAATGGCCTTGTTAATCATCCGTTTGCGTTCGAAATCAAGACCCAGGTTATAAAGCGTATCTTTCATGTCATCATCAAGGGGGCATTTTCTGAGTTTTTCAAAAGCCAGGTCCAACAGACCCTGACTCTGCAGGCTCAGACCAAGCATCCTGTTTGTTTCAAAGCTTTCCTTTGACGAGAGCGCTAAAGTTTTCTGGCTGATCACGGTTTCTTTTACCAAAAATATCACATAAATGGTCACGAGAGAAAAACAGATATAGACGACCTTGAACCATATATTCAGATTCATAAAGAGAATCAGCCCGGTTAAAAAAACGCCAAAAATCATTGCCCCCAGCACAGCGGTCCTGGAGAAGTAATCCAGTTTGGGGAAGAAAAAACACGACAAAAAGCCAAGCACCAGGATCAAAAGCGCCTCTATATAGAGCATGGCTTCAGGCCGCTTAAGGTACCTTCCGTTAATAAAACCTTCTATGATATTGGCTGTCAGTTCGACCCGCGGCATCTTGGGGTCTACCGGTGTATTGATGGAAATACCTCCATCTTCCGCTGTAAATCCAATAAGCACTATTTTGCCATCAAACACGGCAGGAACTTTTTTCACCTTCAGGATGTCAACGAAGGAGTAGTAAGGGAAGGACTTTCTCCCACCCTTAAATTTGACAAAAATCTCGCCCTTTGTCGTAGGAATGATCTGCTTGTCTAACTTGATTGCTTCGCTCTGCACAACCACCTGTTCCGGGTATTTGTTCAGGTAATCGAGGGCGAGACGAATCGGCATTGAAGGTATGATATGCCCTCTATAATTGATAAAGGGAAGATGAACCTGCCCTGCCATCACTTCATCGGGAGGCAAGTTGATGTGCCCGATACCCCGAGAATTCTCTGACAGTTCAGGAAAGGGGGTTGTGAGCTGGTTTACAGATACATATTGCTCAAGATTCCTCCCAACACTGGTGGCTTTCAGGGAATTTTCGTCAAGAAAAGAGTCGCTCGGGATTACAAGTTCAGTGTCGTATTGTCCGAATTTCCCCACAACCGGGAGTATAATATTTCCTGATTCCTTAACCGTCTGTGCAAGTTTTTTGTCATTATCAAGGTTCTCTTCAATTCTTTTTAATTTTTCAAGGACCCAGGCATAAGAGGCTTTTTCACCGGTGGACTCCTGCTGCTGAGAGATAGCCTCGTAAAGTTCTTTGACCTCCTTTAGGCCCTGGTTTTGTTCCTTTTGGCTGAAAACAAGATCCAGTCCGATCAGCTTTGCGCCATTGGCTTTCAAAATGCGAATCATCTCGGCAATCAAAGACCTTGGCCAGGGCCAGGGGCCGAGCTGGTCTAAGCTCTTCTCATCAATATTGACTATCGCAATTTTGTTTTCCCCCATTGATCTGGGTAAATCCAATCGCATCTCAACGCTGTAGACAATTCTCTCCATGCCCTCTAACAACGGGAAGGCCCTGAAGGAGAGAAATATATAAAAAACGGCGATGAGCGCAGTGATTAAAAGGTCTGTTCTATTAACGGTAAGTTTCATACAATGGCTTCAGCTACGTCCTTTTGTACCCAGATAGAACCATCAGACAAGGAGGTTTTTTTTCGATAGGAACAATAAGCTTTTATAATTTTATCATAATATCAAAATACCTGAATATTGTCAAAAAGAAACAAGGCCTTGCTGCAAACACAATTTCCCTTGAAAGGGCAAAAATAAGGTGATAGTTTTCAAATCATACTGAAAGCGTGCCTGAGTGAAAAAACAGGGAAGAAGGAGCACCTGAATGACAGAGAATAAACCCCAGCTCATACCGAGCATAGCTGAGAAGAAAAACCTTGTCGACAGGCGAAGACTTGGTGAATTGTTGGTGGAGACCGGCCTTTTGACCCGCGAAAAGCTCAAAGATGCCCTGGAAGCCCAGAAAGGCACGGGAAAAAGACTGGGCCAGATTTTGATGGATAGGCATCTTATTTCAGAAGAAGAAATCGCTTTTGCATTGGCCATGCAGCTCAAGATTCCTTTCATGGACCTCACGGATTATCCCATCAAAGATAAAGTTGTTGAATCGATCCCTGAGCATATTTGTAAAAAGTTTTACTGCATCCCTATAGACAAGAGAGAGAATGTCCTTCATGTTTCCATGGCTGATCCTCTTGACCTCAACATGATGAAGGAACTCCAATTTGTAACAGGACTGAATATACATCCTGCGATCTCGACAGCCACACAAATACATGAACGACTTCAAAAACACTACCATCCGGACACGTCCATCAGCGATGTTGGCGCGGAACTTGCCAAGGAGGATTTTCTTGAGTTCTACCCTGATGAGGAAGAAATTGATGAAGAAGAAGAGGCGGCATTAAATAACCTCCAGGACTCCCCGTTTGTCAAGATGGTGGACCTGGTCATCAAGAATGCCATAAAAAAAGGAGCCAGCGATATCCATGTTGAGGCCCAGGAGCACTATGTCAGAATACGGAATCGTATTGATGGTGTCCTGCAAGACGCAATAAAACTCCCGAAATGGACACAACCCGTCATCATTTCACGTATTAAGGTCTTGAGTGGCATGGACATTGCCGAAAAAAGGCTTCCCCAGGACGGAAGGATTCGCGTTAGGACCAAGGAGTCTCCAGTAGACCTGCGCGTCTCGACACTTCCTACCTTCTATGGTGAAAAGGCAGTCATACGGATCTTGAACAAGCAGACGGCTTCTCTTTCCATGGATATGCTCGGGTTCAGGGAAGAAAACATAAAGATCTTGCGTGGTTTTATCGACCGACCACAGGGCATGATCCTGATTACCGGGCCAACAGGGAGCGGAAAGACCTCAACCCTTTACGCCTGTATGCGAGAGGTAAGATCCGATGCAGTGAATATAATAACGGTTGAAGATCCGATTGAGTATGAAATGTCTGGCATTAACCAGGTTCAGATAAACGAAAAAGTGGGATTAACCTTTCCCTTCATCTTGCGTTCCATACTAAGGCAGGATCCAAATGTTGTTATGGTGGGCGAAATCAGAGACCGGGAGACAGCCGAGATCGCGCTTCAGGCGTCCCTGACCGGTCACCTGGTGCTATCGACCCTCCACACCAATGATGCCCCATCTGCAGTTACAAGGCTCGTGGATATTGGAATGCCTCCTTATCTGATTGCATCTTCTGTTGTAGGCGTAATTGCCCAGAGGCTGGTCCGGGTAATCTGCCCCGGATGCAAAGAAGAATATATCCCAAGCTCTGAGGAACTTTCCAGAATTAGTATGAGCCAAAACGAACTCCCTTTTAAATTCTACCGGGGGACCGGGTGTGCCGCATGCAATAATACAGGTTATAAGGGGCGTACATCTATTGAAGAAGTCATGATCATGGGGTATAAAATTAGAGAGCTTATCCAATCAGGAGCCAGTGTTGATAACATTCGAGACGCGGCCCTGGTGACCGGTATGACAACATTGGGCTTCAGTGGGCTTGAAATGATCCGAAAGGGGATTACTACGATCGAAGAAGTTCTGAAGGCCGTCTTCCAGAAAGAGGAAATGACCACCATTTGTTCTCACTGCGGCAAGGCAGTGAGCGTGGATTTCAGGGATTGCCCCTTTTGCAAGAACCCACTGGTGCCTACCTGCAGCTCTTGTGGACGGATCGTAGAAGCGGACTGGGTGGTCTGCCCTCACTGTAGAAACGATCTTAAACTGTAGAATCCAACCTAACACCCCCCAGATATTTCTTGACTAAACAGCCCGTTTTTTCTATCATTATGTGGTTCAGCTCTCACGGGAAGATTGAGCCCCCGGCAGAGATGAAGTTTTTTGGGATTCAATAAGCTAAACGGCCAAGCGTATCTAATCGGGCCGGAGCAGGGCTTTTCCTGGCTGGGGGAAGTTTCAAAGTGATTTTTTTATGAGGTTATCTGCGTCAGATGCAGTGTAAACATCATCCAGATCGAATAGCAGAACACATCTGCGTTAACTGTAGCGCGCCAATTTGCCAAGATTGCGCTGAAGAGGTCAAGCCGGGGGTTTACAGCTGTTTTCAATGCGCGATGCTTCAGTCTGTTTCAGACAGCGGCGCCGGCCTGACAGCCAGGCATGAAAAAGCTCTTAAGAAAAGCGGGAAACGAAAGAAAAAATGGGGCCCCTTTCAGTACTTTGTGGTACTTTCCTCTGTCTTGATCCTTGTGATGTGGGGTGTAATTATGTTTGGAGGGCAGCCTGCTCCCCAGCGGACTGCTGAATTTGCGAAAAAGGGGAGGGTCCTTCTTTTCATGGTGGATGGGGCATTAAAGCGTTATGCGCACTATGAAGAAAGTAAATACCCCATAACACTCTTCGATCTTATCCCCAAATATCTTTCACTCAGACAGAATGAACTCTTCTATTTGGATAAGCTTACCTATGAAAGCGATATAGATGCAGGTTACAGGCTGTCCTTGTCCAATCCAAAAAAGGGTGAAATGAATATAATTCTTTCTCCCAAGGGGATTGAGCATATCCCATTTGTGGGGGGGGGAGCTTGATGAAGAGGGACAGGGGCTTTACACTTATTGAGGTGATAGTAGTCATCGCCATCGTAGGGATCCTTTCTGCCACCGCCATACCGTTTTATAATACCTATCGAATGCGTACCTACGGATCTGAGGCAAAGGTAATGATAAAACAGATCCTTAACGCTGAAATAGCGTATTATCTCGAGAATGACACATTTTACCCTCCCAACCTTGGAGATTCAATACTGATCTTTAATAATGACCCGCCTAACAAGCAGGAAATCACCGACATTAAGAATGCACTTAAAATCATCATTCCAGTGCGGCACAATCTCGACTTTACGATTACACGGGGTGTAGATGGTGACGGTGTTGACGCTGTGCTGGTAACAGTAGGATCCGCCGGGGGGGCTTTCGCTCTTTTTAGTGACGGGTCCTCGTCTATCACCGGGTTAGTAAACATGGACGGAAAAATCCTGCCATAATTGTTTCAGCAAAGGTATTGCATTTGGGTTTATTCAACAATTTCCTTACCAGCGGCGTAAAGGCGGAGGCTCCGGAAAAAATAAGGAGGATTAAGGTCCTCAACCTGTTTGAACTGGTTTTTGTGATCGCGGCCCCGTTGTTGGGGCTTTTTTATTATTATATTGGGGCCTTTTTTCTTTTTAAGACAGGCATAGCTGCGGGTGCCCTTGGAATCGCGACAATTCTCCTCCTGAGGATAACAAAGAACCCTGCGTTGACGGGTAATTTTGCCGTATTAGTCCTGTGGGCCTTCTTATTTGTCATCCGATGGAATACCGGAGGAATGCCCGCCGACGGTCTGATACTTTTATCCTGGGTCTGGAACGCGGTTATTATTCTCCTGGCTATCTATGTAACCGGCTACATGTGGGGAACAATCTGGGCCTGCGTGGTGTTTATGGAAAGCGGCTTTGCAGTATATCTTTTTCGAGACGGACACCAATTCATTAATGTTATCCCCCCGGAAGTTTCCCCGGTTTATTCCTTGGGTTTCTATCTCACGGGCCTTCTGGCAACTCTCCTTTTTGCCTTTTTGTTTGAGAAGGAAAGAAATGATGCTCAAATGCGGGAGGAAGAGAAGTCGAAGGTCTTG
>JAIVXD010000112.1:0-7395 GCA_048636195.1 Anaerolineales bacterium | reverse complement strand
GATTATGTAAACTTAATTTTGATGGACTCGTAAAAAGTCAAAATTTACAGCATTATTCAATTTGACGCAGTCATAACTTGCTTAGATAATTCGAAATTCCTAAATACCTTAATTCCTAAATCCATGTGAAAAGGACTTTTTATATGGGCATCAGCCTTGAACATAAAAAAAGGAGTGGCTCAATGAAAGAAAGGATAGAGATTGTAGAAGGAGACATCACCAAGCAGGAGGTGGATGCCATTGTAAATGCTGCCAATACCTCACTTCTGGGAGGAGGGGGTGTAGATGGGGCCATCCACAGGGCAGCAGGGCCTGAGCTTCTGGAGGAGACCAGGAAGATTGGGGGATGCCCTACGGGCGAGGCCAGGGTGAGTAAGGGCTATCGCCTGCCGGCCAGGTGGGTGATACACACGGTAGGGCCTGTGTGGGCCGGAGGGCATAAGAACGAGGAGAACCTGTTGGCCAATTGTTACAAAAACAGCCTCAGGGCGGCAGTGGAACACGGGGTAAAGACCATTGCCTTTCCGTCCATAAGCACAGGAGTTTACAGATTCCCATTAGAACGTGCTACAGAGATCGCCTTAACTGAGACCAAGAAATTCATAGAAACAAATGAAAATCCTGATAAGGTAGTTTTTGTGTGCTTTGGAGAAAAGGCCCTTAATACCTACCGTGAGGTCTTTGAAAGAATTTATTAGGAGGCTGCCCATTCAAACACTAAAAGGAGTTTGTATCCAAAGAGGCTTCATCTAATTCAGTCCTAACAGCCATGCCTATCTTTTCCAAAATATATGGTTTCTTAACATAGGCTCCAGCACCAAGCCTTTGCGCCTCCTGCACACGATCTGTTTCAGAAAACCCGCTTGCTATTATCGCTTTCTGTTTGGGGAGTAACTCGAGAATCCTTTTGTACGTCTCAAGTCCGTCAATCCCAGGGGCCATAATCATGTCAAGCACGATTAGATCTGCGCTATTTTCCTTCAGGTATGCAACCGCCTCTTCACCACTTGAAACTGATGTGACAGAGTAACCCAATTTGCTTAAGATCCCTGACGCTATCTCTCTCTGCTCTTCCATATCATCCACAATTAGAATTGACTCTCCCTTTCCCATATACTCTTCAATGGACATTATGGGTTTATCCCCGGCTGCTTCTTTTCTGGTCACAGGGAAGTAAAGTGTGAATGTAGTCCCCTTTCCTTCTGTGCTTTGAACGTCAATATATCCTTTATGGTCTTTTATTGTCCCCCATACCACTGCCATGCCAAGGCCTGTTCCGCTTCTTCCCATCACCTTTTTTGTATAGAAAGGCTCAAATATCCTTTCCATATCGTCAGGAGAGATACCTATTCCAGTATCAGAAATGGAGAAGATAACATAATCACCTTCTGCAACGTCGTCATAATCCCTGATGGTCTTATCAATATATTGGTTTTTAGCGGATATAAATATACTCCCCCCATGGGTCATTGCCTCTGCTGCATTGGAGATCAAATTCATTATGGTTTTGGACAGATGAACAGGAGAGCCTAAGATATTCAACAGCTCTGTTTCGAGATCGGTTTCAACTTTTATGTTGGGGTGGTAGAATTTTAATTTCTCATATTCAGGGCTTTTCAAATACTCAGAGATAATGTTGTTCAAGTTCACAACTTCAGTAACAGCGACGCCTCTTCTTGCCAGGGTCAGCAGATCCTGCACAATAGCGGCGGCCTTTTCTCCTGATTTTTGTATTGTAAGCATGGGCTTTCTTAGGGGGCTGTCTTCAGGAAGGTCCATCAGTAGCAGTTCAGGATAACTCACAAGCCCGGACAGGATATTATTCAAGTCATGCGCCACCCCTCCTGCAAGGGTTCCGATGGCCTCCATCTTCTGGGCCCGTTGGAGCTGTGCTTCGAGTTTCTTCTGCTGCGTGACGTCTCTAAAGAAATTAATGGTAGCAGGCCTTCCCTGCCATTTGATAAGGGCTGTACTGAGTTCCACCCAGAGTTCTTCACCGGATCTCCCTATTATTCTAACGGGGTAGGTGTTTGCAGGGGTTTCCCCTTTTTCCCTTCTCCTGCGTCTTTCAAGGATCATATTTCTGTCTTCATGGTGATAGAAGGTAGAGAAAGGAATCTTGGCCAATTCTTCTGCAGGATATCCGGTCAAGTCTTCGGTTTTCTTATTGTGAAATTTTACAAAATCGTCCTGGATAATAAAAATAGCATCATTAGCGTTCTCCACCAGAGTTCGGTATTTTAACTCACTATCTTTAAGTAATTCCTCAGCCTGTTTTCGCTCATCAATTTCACTCTTCAACTTTTCTTTTGCTTTTATCAATTGCTTCCGTTCGCGTTTCAGGTTATCCGTAGCCGCCTTTTCCCTTTGAGCTGTGGACTGAAGGCCTCGTACCAATACTGCCACCGATATTGCGGCCACTGCATTTAAAAGCATAAAACCGGTGCCTGCTGCTATCCCCTTTCCCAGGGTGCTGAAAAACGCGTAATTCTCACCAAATTTGCCTGCACTGAATAGCCAGGCAAGTGTGGCTATCGTTATCCCGTTAAAGGCTAAAGCCGCATATGCGGCCCTCAGACCTAAGAGAACGGCTGTAAGTACCGTAAAAGCGAACAGCCACGCAGGCCCACCGCTCAAGACTCCAACAGATAGAATTACATACAATCCCACAGCATAAGACATCAGCAAAGTGACTGATGCTCGGATTTCATATCTTATTCGAGGCAAAACAAGGAGGCCAACAGCACAGAGATAGACCATTGTATCAAGGACTACAAGAGCCCACAGCTTTTCTTTGATAGCCATAACAACGGCAGGTACTAAGGCAAAGAGGCCCAGTGCCACCCCCCCAGCGAGAATCGCATAAAGAATGCGCTCACGCCAATAGATCAGCCCGTCTTTTTGAGAAGGCTCAGGCGGGGCAACCGCGTCTTTGAGGTCTCTCCAGAATCGCCTGTCGTGTTCCCTTTGTCTGTCAACTTGTATCGCGATGGTCAATTTTACTGCCCTTTAATTCTTGATTAATCACAGGTAAACCTCTGGCTCGGCAGGGGTTTATCCTTGATCAATCAAAAGCAGGAATCATGCCGAAATCGTGTAGCGAATTAATTCACTACAATTCCAGATACTTGAGGTATTTTATTGAAGAATTTGGATGTAGCAGTGTGGGGAAACTCGGTTCCGAACTTGCCAATGTGTCAAATTGTTGACGTGAATTCGAGTATTAATGGGTACGAGTTTTTACATATACGGCAAGTCTATTTGGGCAGATAGATCCTCATGAAGCTTTAAGCGATCCAGTAGCTATTCTGCCAGTTTTTTAGCGACTTCTTCCTTCACCTGGGAAATAACCTGATCCATATCGTATTTTGGGCGGTACGGTTTGCTGAAGGCTTCAATGATTTTGTCTTCATGTCGCCTCTTTCTTTCCGCTGCCTCCTTTACCTTGTGGACCAATTGGTCTAAATCGCAGGGCTTCATTAGGTAATCAAAGGCACCCAGTTTCATCCCTTCGATCCCCGATTCAACTGTGGCATGACCCGTGAGCATGATGACCTCGAGTAGGGGGTGCTGACTCTTAATCCTCCTCAAGGTTTCAATGCCGTCTATTCCCGGCATCTTGACATCGAGGATAACAACTTCAATATTGTGATTTTCTTCGAGTTGTCTTAGCGCTTCTTGCCCGTTAAAAGCAACGATGACACTGAGGTTTCTTTTGGTCAAACGCTTGACCATCGTTTCAACAAAGGGCTTCTCATCGTCGACCAGGAGTAAATTTATAAAGGTCATATTTCCTATGCCTTAGAATTGTTTTACATAATCCTTAAACAAAACCACGTTTTCTTTAAGCAAATCAGGGATAGGCAGGTTATACGGACATTTTTCTAAACACTCACCGCATTCAGTGCAATTCTCAGCACTTTCAACAGCCGTCTCGACCATATTGATTACAGTTGAATGTGGAAGTCGCCTTGCAACAAGTGGCCTGAAATTCAAAACCCCAGGAATATCCACTTTTTGTTCACATGGAATACAATATCCGCAGCGATGACAGAATTTTTTCCCTAACTCCGAGCGGAGTATCTCAATTTGTTTGTGATCGGCCTCGGATAGGGGCCTTGGTGAGAGATATAGCTCTATTATCTCGTCGGCCTCTTTCTGAGTGGATATTCCGGGGATAGGGACCACATGAGGATATTGCTGAAGGAAGCGAAAACATAGATCGGCCCGATCCAGGAGACCCCCTCCGAGAGGTTTCATGGCGATAATACCCATATCCAGCTCCTGGGCAATTTTAAAAAGCTCATCCGACGGGTCATGTTCGATGAAGTTGAATGGGAACTGGATTGTGGAAAAAAGACCGGTGCGACAGGTTTTGATAGCTGTGGCAATGTCGTGGGAGCTAAACCCGATGAAATTGATCTTACCCTCACTTCTCGCCTTATTAACGGCTTCGTAAGCCCCACCGGTGGCAAGAACCTTATCCAACTCTTCCTCATTGCCAATATTGTGCAATTGATAAATATCAATTCTGTCGGTTTCGAGATTTTCAAGGCTGCTCGCTATATGTTTTAAAGCTCCTTCCGAGTCCCTCTTCAGCGTCTTGGTGGCCAATACAACTTTATCCCTGATTAATTTCAAGGCATAACCTATCTTTTTTTCGCTGTCTCCATACATATTGGCCGTATCAAAAAAGGTGATGCCTTGCTCAAAGCAATGGCGGACGACCGAAACGCCCTGGTCGAAGCTGAGAGGTATTATCGGGATACCGCCACATCCAACTTCTGAAACCAGAAGCCCTGTTTTTCCAAGTCTTACAGATTTCATCAGTTCTGTCCTTCGCCCCAGGCTTTTTTGCTGCGCTCAATTTTTTTTCGGACAATGGCCCAGGTCTTGGTAGCCAGGAAAGACTGTTCGAAACGCTCAAGCATTTGACCGAACATGGCATATGGTACCGTAAAGGTCAGCTCGTCAGTCTTGAAAAACTTCCGCGCTGAGGGATCCCAGCCCCCAAGGACGGCCTTGTTTTCTCCGTTTGCCAGGTACTTAAGGGGCCACGCGATCAGGTTTGTGCAGGCTGCACCCCAGGGCGATACTACTACTTCGGGATCGTTAGTTACAAACATTGCCAGTTGGTGGAGGCCACACAAACTCTCAGGCCTGGTGAAAAAGGCAACCAACTCCGGTATCTCTTCGGCGGTGAAAAGACTCAGGGGCTTTACCACACAAAATTTCTTTGGGGCTGGCCTTGGATCTATGTAGTCGAAAATCCGTCTCAGTTCGTCAGGTGAGTCACAGTACAATTCACCCTGCATACGTTCGGGAATGCCGGTAGAAACGTAATGGATGATAAATTCAGTCTGGGGCTTAATGAAGCCAAGGAAGAAAGCGCCGCCTGCACATCCGAAGTGTTCGGAGTCGAAGTAGGCGGAAGTTTTTTTCTTGCGGGCCCGCCAGATGTTCCCTATGACGCAAGAAAATTGACCGAACACGGCCTGCCAGTTGATGGCATTTTCCAGTTCCTTTTCACGTGTGGGTAGATCCGTGGGTTTGGGTGAAAATCCGTCAGCCGGCTTTTCATCAGTATAAAAGATGCCCATCGGTTCTTCGTCCAGACCAAGGATCTCAAGAAATCGGGGCAGGGCTTTTTCTATTTCAGTATTCATGGAAACCTCCTTTCCCAAGTCAATGATTTGATAGCCCTTCTTAATTTTCTCTGTAACTTCTCAATCTAAAACGTGCAGGAAATTTATTGCTATCTCCGGAAAGCCGCTTCCACTCTTTAATTCCTCAATTCGCAATTCCTCAATCCCTCAAATCCGGTTTATCAGGGTTAGGGTTTCTGATTTTGAGATTGATAGATCACGTTTTCTTATAGGTGCCCTTGCGCCGACTTTTAATTTCCCCTTTCTTTCTCAGCTTGTAGATAACAGGACGCTGGTTGTCATCCTTGATCTCTGGCTTCTTTTTCAATGTGGTACTCCTGATACCTTTTCTGCTTTTCTTGATAATTTTTGAGTCAGTAACACTTTTGGATATTTTCTTTGATTTCCGGGTGGGTTTCTTTTGGCCCCCGCTTATCCACTTATCAATGGCTTGCTTGTAGAATCGCCAGCGACTACCGATCTTAATTCCAGGGATTATACCCTTTGCGGCGTGATTGATGATAGTGATCTCATGGAGCTTTAAATATTCTGCCACTTCCCTGGTTGTCATAATCTGTGCAAAAATAGGTTCCTCCGCAAGCCCCATGGATTTCATTTTTTTTCTGACTTCCGTTAGGTCTCCAAACTGTTTGGGGCGCTTTGTTCTCCCGGTAAGCCCCTTCTTCTTTTTTACCAGCCGTTTTCTTTTGAAAGCCTCAGTATAAGCAGAGCCATAAAGCCTTTTGTAGACCTGCCTGGCATATTCTTTGGTAAACCCAAAGTGTCTGCCTACCTCGGCCAGGGTGCTATCCGGGTTTTCTACCATTTTCTTAAATCTCTCTACTGAGCCCTTACCATACTTGCGGTCAAACCGCCTTGAGAATCCGTTTACTCTTTTAATTCCATAGGCGTTTCTCAGCTTTGTGATCATCGAGTCACTCGCCTCGAGGAGAGAGGCAATTTCATAATCATAAAGTCCGTCGACCTGGGCCTTCTGCTTAATAAACCCGTAAAGATCCATGCCAAATTGTACTTCTACATAAGATTCTAATTTTGTTTTACTGGTCATTTTGAAGAGTCTCTAATTTGTAGTGTTAAGGTGTACATGTCATGACTAATAGAGCGAAAATCGGGTAATGACTTTAAGTCCTCCCTGGTTCTATGCGGGCACTATTTAAGCCTTTAGACAGTGATTATTGGTGAAGGATCAATTCATCCGTAGAATAAAAGGCTTACGCCTAAATTCCTAACCCGGAGTTTACCCGTAAGGGTTTTATCCACAGGATATTGAGCAAATGTATTCATCCTATAATAATTAAATAAAATAAAAGGCGAGTCAAGAAAAATCGGCGCTTGGGACCGCGTTGAAAGCGGCAAGCCTGCTTTGAAAATAACTACTCCCATTCGATAGTTTTTATCAATTTTTCCCTTTGAAGCTGAATCATGAAGAGCTGGGCCTTGCGGTCAGAGTTACCCATTCCCATTGATTTTACTCACAATTCAAGGTGTGATACCTGATTGCTCACTGCGCACCAAAATCCAGACTTATACCACATATGTTGTGGTTTTTTCCCTTGACTCACAAGGGAAATTTCCATATGCTCCTTCCACAAAAAAGCAATTTCTTCTCACTTCACTCGCTTATCACTTTAACTGGCCTTTGGTAAATTGCTCGATTTTGTTTTGCTTCTATAGCAAAGATTGTTGGCATATATGCCGCCAACCATACTCAGGTGCTCAATGTCTTATA
>JAIVXD010000111.1:0-7470 GCA_048636195.1 Anaerolineales bacterium | reverse complement strand
GCTCCATATAGCCATTATGATGAGGATGGTGTCCAAAAATCGAACCTAATTCTTTGATCAAATAACGAGGTCTGAAATTAGTCCGGGGGGTTCATCTTTTTCCTTAATTTTGGCGAAGTTCGGAAGGTAACGGTCCTCCGTGATCTCAGAATAATCATTTCTCCTGTTTGGGGATTCCTCCCTTTCCTGGCCCACTTGAATTTCACCTGAAACTTACCAAAGCCTGAAATAAGGACATCTTCTCCACTGGTCAGGGTTTTTTTGATAATCTCAAACAGACTTCCAACTATTTCGTCAGCACGTTTCCGGCTCAGGAATATACAGTCCATCTCGGGAAATAAGAACTGCTGCGGGCCTTTGTGCCGGTTCTTAAAACGCACCTCCTGCATCACACTCTTTACAATATCCGTCTTGGTCAGCGTCATTTGCGACCTCGAATTTATATTATAAAAATAGCCGTTTACAGTTGTTCCACTTCTCACCGCGTTACAAACACCGCGCCGATGATCTGGAGAGGGAAGCAAAGGATGCTTATGAAAGAATTCTACAAGGCTCCTATGAGCCTTGAAATAACTATGCGTTGCACCTCCGAGGTCCCTTCCCCAATATCCAGAAGCTTCTGATCTCTGTAAAACCTTTCAATGTCGTACTCTTTCATGAGCCCGTAGCCACCGTGGAGCTGGACAGCGTGGTTTGCACATCTATACATAACTTCTGAGCAATAGAGTTTGGCCATGGCCGCTATCTTGGAAAATGGTTTTTTATTATCCCGCAACCAGCAGGCCTTGTAAAGAATGAGGCGGGCACACTCGATCTCAAGGGCCATGTCCGCCAGCTTAAAGGCGTTTACCTGAAAATTGGATATTGGTTTACCGAACTGCACACGCTCATTACTGTACTTAAGGGCGAGATCAAAACAGCCCTGGGCTCCTCCCAGGCCCATGGCGCCAATGGACAGGCGTCCTCCATCCAGGGTCTCCAGCATCTGATGAAAACCATTTCCCCTTGCCCCCAGATTGTTTTCCCTGGGGACCCGGCAATCGTCAAAATAGAGTTCGCTTGTGTTGGAACCACGCCACATCATCTTTCCGTGCATTTCCCTGGTCTCATACCCCGGGGTATCCTGTTCAATAAGGATGCATGAAAGCTCAGGCCTGCCATCGTCTCGCGTACCTGTACGGCAAAGAGATGTTATCCCCGATGTAATTTTGGTTGATGCATTTGTAATAAATATCTTGCTGCCGTTAATCACCCACTGGTCGCCCTCCAGGACTGCGGTAGTCTTGGAGTTGCCGGCATCTGAGCCTGCATCGGGTTCGGTCAAGCCAAAGCCCCAAAGGGCCTCACCGGTGCAAAGTTTCGGAAGGTACTTCTGTTTCTGTTCCTCATTTCCAAAATAATAGAGAGGCCCGATTCCCAGAGAATTACCTGCTGCCACAGTTGCCGCGTGAGAACCGTCCACCCTGGCGATCTCCTCTGTTGCGATGATATATGACACGTAATCCATGCCCTGGCCACCGTACTTCTCAGAGACAAACATGCCGAAAAGACCCAGTTCTCCCATCTTTCGCATGGTGTCGTAGGAAAACTCTTCTTTTTCATCCAGCTCTCTGGCGACCGGTTTAATCTCCTTTTCCGCAAAATCCCGGACAGAACTCCGCAGGATCTCCTGCTCCATGGAAAGGGTAAAATCCATAATCCACCTTCTTTCTTTTTGCACATCCCCTTTCCTCATCAAAAGAAAAGGAGAAAATATGAACTGTTAGGTTTCTAAACGAAAACAGACCCTATATTGATTATTCTTAATCACGGATTTTATAGGCAGAATGGCAAATAATGTCAATCGGAAAGTCGTTCCAACTGCCAGCAATTCTAATTATGGCTTTCATCTGGCCCTGCATTAGCAAGGCCTAAAGGTCATAATGAGAATTGCGTCCAATTGCTGTTTGAGTTGACACCCGGGTAGGCAGATGATATCTTCCACTTCATTTTAAAATGGATAGGAAAATCTCGCCCTGGTAGCCCTCGTTGACGAGTGGCCCGAGCGAACATGAGATAAAACGAAAAAAGGAGGATCGATAATGGCAGTAAAAAGATTACAGAATTTTATTAACGGGGAGTGGATTGATGCTTCAACAGATAAATTCGTTGAGATAATAAACCCTGCACGCGGTACTGTCCTCTCTGAGGTACCAATGTCCACTAAGGCAGACGTGGATGTCGCGGTCAAGGCCGCACAGGATGCCTATCCTGACTGGAGGAACACCCCACCTGTTGCCAGGGCCAGGTACCTCCACCGTCTGATAGAACTTATGGAGGATAACTTCAACGAAATCAGCATTGTCCAGACCACCGAGCATGGAAAAACCATAGATGAATCCCGTGGAGAGACAAGGCGCGGGATCGAGATGATAGAAGTGGCCTCGGGCATACCCTCGCTGATGCAGGGTTACAATCTGGAAGATATTGCCCATGGTATTGATGAATATGCCATAAACCAGCCTCTTGGGGTTTTCTGCTGCATTGCCCCTTTTAACTTCCCGTTTATGGTTCCTTTATGGTTTTTACCCTTTGCCATTGCATGTGGGAACACCTTTGTGGTCAAATCATCCCCCCGGACCCCTATGAGTCAGGTGGAGCTATTTAAGTTGCTGGAAGAGATTGACCTTCCCCCCGGAGTGGTTAACCTGGTGAATGGCGGCAACGAGGCAGCCGAAGCCCTGATGGACAACCCGGAGGTGAAGGGAGTGACCTTTGTGGGCTCCACACCAGTGGGGAGGCATATTTACCGAAAATGCGGTGAAACCGGCAAGAGGGTTATTGTGCAGGCAGGGGCCAAGAACTATGTCGTTATTATGCCGGATGCTGTGCTTGACGAGGCGACCATGGTAAGCTTATTGGCTTCCTTTTTTGGAAATGCCGGCCAGAGGTGCCTTGCAGGGGCCAATCTTCTTGTGGTTGGAGACGATGCGGCTTACAAGGGATTCATGGACAGATTTGTGGAAGGTGCCTCAAAAATAAGTGTAGGGGATGGACTGGACGAATCCGTGCAGATGGGTCCGGTGCAGAATGCGGAATCAAAACAGCGGATTATTGGGGCAATAGAAAAAGGGATTGCAGAAGGAGCAAAACTGACACTGGACGGCAGGAAACTTAACCTGGTTGGGGACGTCCAGGAAGCATGTTTCCTTAACCCGTCTGTTTTTGAAAATGTGACCCGTGATATGAGCCTTGCCCGTGAGGAGATCTTTGGGCCAGTAGCCAGCGTGGTCAGGGCTAAGGACCTGGATGAGGCCATAGACATAATCCATGACAACCCCTATGGTAATGCCGCCTCCATCTTTACTAATAACGGCAAATGGTCAAGGCAGTTCCAACATGATGTGAACGCCGGGAATATTGGTATCAATGTAGGTATTGTTGCCCCCATGTCGTTTTTCCCCTTTGGAGGCAGAAAAGACTCCTTTTTTGGCACACTGCACGGCCAGGGAAGGGATGTAATCCGATTTTTTACTGACCCTAAAATAGTAATTACCAGGTGGTTCTAATGAAATTAAACACAATGGCTGGCGTAATGAGTTTTGTGTCTAAGATAGAAAACGATTCCGCATCGTTTTACGAAAACTATGCGGAAAAGTACCCTGAATTAAAGGATACATTTCTTTCCTTGGCCAAGGAGAACAGGAAATTTGAAAAGAATATAAAGCGAACTTATTTTGGAGTAATAACAGACACGCTTGAGTCCAATTATGCTTTTCAGGGACTGGATACTGACGACTATAACTTTGAGAAAACACTCGCGGAGAATGCTGATTCCTCTGAAGCGGCAAAAAAGGCTCGTGATATAGAAGAGACAATCATGAATTTCTATCTCAAGGCAGCTCAACTGTCAGATGGTCTGATGGCCGACATTCCGAGGCTGTTCAGAAAAATTGCCAAGAAAAGGGAAGAACGATGTCAGTCCTTTGAGTAATTATGAAAAAATACATCAAATGGATTGTCTTGGCCCTGATCCTTGCTTTCACCATAGGCATTGAGGCATACAAAGGGGAAGGTAAGCTGCCCTGGGCATTTATTTTTGCCGGTGTGGTGGTTTTTTTTGTCTATTCTTTCTGGAGACAGAAATGATGATTTCGCGAAAAGCCTTTTCACCGGTCATTGCGAGCACGCGATGAGCTCGGCCGAGTCGGAGCGAAGAGACGAAGCAATCTCCTTATTCCAAGATGTTACAGTCAACGAGATTGCTTCGCTACGCTCGAAATGACACCGGGAGAGACTTTTTACGAGTCCATTAAATAAATCAGTAAAACCACCTGGATAAAGTTGGAATGACCTCGTGAAACTGAAATGCCCTATATGTGGAAATGTTTACGGACAAGGAGATCTATTCTGTAAAAAATGTGGGGCCAAGCTGAGATCCAGCCCTGAAGCTCAGGATCAGAGCAATACATTCAGGTTGGAGGTAATAGCGCTTTTCAAGACACTGAAAGAATTTCGCTCATGGATAGACCTGAAGGATAAAAAAAATATCCGCTTCATGAGGGGCTACAAAGAGAGAATAGTGGAGGAGATTGGCCCGTCTATACGAGAATTTAGCGAAAAATACAAGGATAGAGAAGAGGGGCGGTCGCCTCTTTTTGGCCTTACCTTGGATATCTTTTCCTGGTTCAGCCGGCCGATCAGTCTTATGGAAACGAAACTCAGACCATCGGTAGGCATGGGCGTTTTTCTTGAACGATGGATGATGACAAAGGCCGCAGAGAGTTATCTGAAGGAGTGTTGTCAAGAGGCTGATCATCGACTTGATGAGTTAATGAAAAGAATCAATGAGGGGCAAAAAAGTCTTATACTGCCAAGTTAGACTCAAGAGTTGAGGCCTAAACAATATGAATCATTTCCACCCTCAGCCAGAAAAGAGTTCATATGGAGGTTCTCGAAAAAGGAAAGGCCCTCTCAATTAAAGCAGGTCAGAGATTTCCAATCAAAAAGATACTTGTGGACGCTGGGATCGTCCTAATTTTGATATGGGGAATTTTTACCTATCTCGTTTTATTTCTTTCCCAGCAAGACAGAGAGCTCTTTCCCTATTTCATCGCAATTACACTGTTACTTGTGGTTCCTCTTGTTTCTGGCATTTTGATTCGACAATCCCGGCACTATAGGGAGATCGTTTTTGATGGAGAGAGGGACATGCTCTCCCTAAAAGGTGTGTGGGGCTGGCGGCAGGTTTCTTTCCATGAGATCAATGAGCTTCAGGTCAATAAGTATCGTTTCAAGAAAAAACTCTTCCTCTATCGACTTGACGTTGTCCTTTCTTCAGGCAAGACCCTTCGACTGATTCAGGAAGTCCCAGACAAAGAGGCCCTCTATTCACTGGGCAAGAAAGCAGGAGATCTTATAAAGAAACCTTTTAAGGTAAAGCCCTAATTCCCCTCTCCCCAATTGTTTCCTTGCCTCACTGGATAAAAAAAGTGGGGTTCATTTCGAACCCCACCGGTTGAGATCATGGCAATGGAAGGACAGCCAAAAGACTATTCTGCCTCAGCCCATGCCTTTAGCCCTCTTTCCTCTTCTGTTCCGGGAACAATATTGTCCAGGACGAGGCCAATAATTCCGCCAACTGCCATCCCTGTTTTCCCTACCGTTGTAATGATATCGCCCAGCCACTTTATGCCCACCGGCCAGCTTGCACCCAAGGGGAACTTGTCGAAGTATTCTGGTAGGCTCAGGCCCATAAAGAAGGCCAATCCGATGATAAACAGGTTTCGGGAAGAAGTCATATCGCAAAGAACAAGGTTGGACAATCCTACCGCTGCAATCATTCCGAATAATCCGCAATACATGGCCCCGACCACTGGTCCTGGCATGGTGGTAAAGATAGCTCCAAACTTCGTGATAAACGCGAGAACAATCATCACCGTGGCCCCCCATCTTACTACGTGCCTGCTGGCTACCCGGGTTAACCCTATGGCTCCGATATTCTCCGAGTAGGTTGTAGACCCGTTACAGGTCTGGAGCAATCCGGCGATGAGGCACCCGATTCCTTCGGTTCCCAAACCCCTGCTGATCATGGAAGATGTGGGGGTGGGAGCTTCACTGATCCGCGCTACTGCGTAATAGTCTCCAATTGATTCGATCATGGATGCAAGGTATGCGGCCACCATGGCAAGGATAAGGGCGATTTGAAACTGCGGGAAGCCCCATTTAAACGGGATAATAGGCTTGATGCTGAACCATGGAGCTGCCGCCACCTTTGCCCAGTCAACATAAGCCGGATGTCCTGGCTCAATGATGCCCAACACAGAGATGATGCTCGCGAGCACCCATCCGGTAATAATTGCCAGCAGGACCGGAAACAGGAGAAATACCCTTGATTTTTTCCCGAGAAACTGAGAGTAAATGATCAGGGAAATAATGGTGAGTCCGGCAACGAACCAGCTGCCGCCTTTTCCCCCTGCAAAGGCCACAGGGGCGCCCACCTTGTATAGGGACAGTCCAATCAAGGCTATAACGGGTCCAATGGTGATAGGCCCCACATATTTTCTTACCTTCCCAATGATTCCGGACCATCCGAGGATAATCTCAAAAGCGGAAGCGATGATAATGGCACCGGTGATCTGCTGGATGGCAATCTCAAAACCCATCCCTTTCCCGACCGTAGCTCCAATAATTACAAAGGCCGGGGGAAGAAAGGAGAAAGAGCCGCCCTGAATCACAGGAAGTCGGTTTCCGATAGTGGACTGCAGCCATGTCGTGATTCCGGAAACAAGAAAGATAGTCGAGATAAGAAGAGCCGTATCACCCGGGGGCATTTTCATTGCCCCCGCTAGGAGAAGGGGAATCAAAACCGTGGCCCCAAACATTGTCAGATAGTGTTGTATGCCAAGAAAAATGCTTTCAGCAACAGGTGGCTTGTCATCAATGGTGTAAATAATCCACTTTTTTTCATCAGCCATTTTACCCCTCCTTTTCCCTTGCCCCGGCAACGGGGTCGAAATTGGATTTTAAGCTTAACTGCTCACTCTCGCTTTTTCTCATACCGGTAATAATTATCTGTCGGATCCCTCCTTTCATTAAAGGTGAATAAAGAAACCTGTAAACACAAAAATAAAGTCTTTCAGGCTCAGTTAATAAAAGTTTATATCAGTCAATTATTAACCCGTCAAGCGAAAAGGCTTGCGTTTAAGAAAACGTCCCGCCCCGGGTTGTCCCAGAAATTTGCCATCCCGGATAATGACCTTGCCGTTTGACAAGACAACTCTTGGTACACCCTTCCCCTTGAAACCTTCGTAGGGTGTGTAATCCACGTTCTGGTGATGAGTCTTGGCGCTGATCTCAAAGGGGGCCTTTGGATCGAAAACAACCAAATCAGCATCACTTCCAACGGCTACCGCACCTTTTTTGGGGAAAAGACCAAAAAGTTTTGCAGGGGCTGTGGAGACCAGTTCCACGAAGCGATTCAGGCCAAGG
>JAIVXD010000110.1:1941-7491 GCA_048636195.1 Anaerolineales bacterium | reverse complement strand
TTATTTTTCTTATTCTCAATATTATCGTCAGCCATCGTCCCGCGCTTAAGCCTATAAGGAAATATCTAAAAACGCTACAGTTCTAAACGTATTTGTTCAATATCCTGTGTATAAAACCCTTACGGCCCGCCCTGGTGCGATTTTGCCCTGCACACAGCATATGCTTTGTAAAGCTTCATAAGTTGATGTCATAGAATTACACTCATAAAATTAGGTCTGGGCCAGGGGTAAACTCCGTGATAGGAATTTAGGCGTGAGCCTTTTATGTTGCTCCAGCATATCGAGAATTTGCTTCTAAACTAATTTGGGCTTATTAATAAACAATTTAGTATAGTTTATAAAACATATTTTGTCAAGATAAACATCCCCGTGTGGCCTACGCCCGGGAGCCTCCCCCTTTCAAAGATCCCATCTTTGGCGCGATAAAATATTACCTGAATTTTGCCTTTTGTGAAAAAACCAGGTATGTTGGAGTGCAGTCAAATTACCACCCCCAGAGGAGATGGCTTGTTTTTGTTGGTGCTGGAAGGTACGCTGATTAAAGTGCCTAAAGTGACTAAAGTTAAGGAACTTCGTGACTTTTTATAAATGAAGGTTTTTTTAGACGGAAGAAGACCATGCAGTATGAAATTTCCATAGAAGGACCGATTTTTGCCCTGCAAAGACTCCAGCATGAGTTGAGGTGCTTTTCACCAAAATTTGAAAAAATGCCGCAATGGAGTAGAAATGAAGAGGAGTGGGGAAGAATCTCCTTCGTAGAGACGGACCATAGCCTACTTGACGATACACTCAGGGGCCTTTATAGAACCATCACAAGTGTGGAGAAAGCACTTTCTTTAAGCACAAAATTCGATATCAGGGTTCGCAATCTTGCCTATTCAGAGCCCTCCACCGGAAGTAGTCGGTTCGCAGAACCCTTTAACCCTGTACCCTCCATTACAGTTCAGCCATGGGGCACCTCCGTACCCCAGACAGCAGATGACCGGACTATTATACTGGACCCACACAACGCCTTTGGATCGGGTAAACATCCCTCGACCCGGCTATGTCTGAAAATCATGGATCTAATAGCCAAAGACACATCCAATACACAGAGGTTGCGAGGAGGGAAGGTTCTTGATTTTGGTTGCGGGACAGGTCTCCTTGCCATTGCTGCCATTAAGATGGGCGCAAAAAGTGCGCTCGGGGTTGAAATTGATGGCCCCTCTGCAGAGGCGGCAGAAGGAAACGTGAAATTGAATCACCTCTCCCGCGCGATAAAAATCAAAAAGGGCTCCTGGGATGCTGTGCAAGAAAAATATGATCTGATCATGGCCAATCTGGTGGCTTCCGTACTCATACGAACGGGGAAATATCTCCCCGGTCATCTGAAGGACCAGGGCCTGGCTGTTGTCTCTGGATTTGGAGAAAATCAGCTAAACGAGATGAAACAACTCTTCACGGGAATAGGGCTGATCATCTCTCAACAGTTTACCCTTGAATCATGGGCCGCCCTGGTCTTGGCAAAAGACGAGCGTCTTTCACCGTCCAGATGCTCTACGACGACCCAGGCTTAGTTTTATGTCAAGGACCGGGCTTTCATCCATCGCATCGAGCCCGTCCACATAAAGTTTATTTCCCTCGATCTTCAGGAGCCTTACGTCCTGAACAGCAATTTTTGACAGCCGGTTTGGGGTACGCGAGGCAAAAACCCCGACGCTCTTGCCGTCCAACCGTCTATTAAACACCGTAATCACTGATTTCACCTTATGAAGGTAATAAACAATAAGTAAAGAGGTTTCCTCTTCCAACTTATACAAGAATCGCTTTTGAGAAGGAAAGAGATCAATACAGGATATCCCATTGGGGTCGGCAGGAAGATTACTTGTTTCCTTAGTTCCCAGCTTTGTTCTCACGGTGCCAATTGGATAGATGTCAAATGGTGTTATATCCCCATACATACACGCAAAACATACGACCTTATCGTCAATTATACATGCCTTGCTTTTATTGACTGTCTGACCGCATTCTGAGCAAATGAGCCTGTCTTCATTCATAATGGATTCTCCCAAAGATCGCTTTATGTTATATTTAACGAAGCTCCGCCTCCCCGACCCCTACCGGCCCGGGACAGCCTTCTGGTGCAGATTAACGATCATCTATAACATCAAGTAACCCGGTGATTCTGCCAGCTTTATTTAACTCACTTAGCCATGTTTCCGGAATGGCGCCATACCCCAAATGTGCGCCGAGGACCATACCAGCCAACATGCCCCTTGATGCGGAGTCACCGCCGGCCATAACATTTTCCATTAGAGAGGCCTTTAGATCGTTTTCATATTTGGCGATCAAATGAACCGTTGAAGGAAATGCCATATCGATTTCACACGCCTGGCCAAAACTGGCGATGGCAGATCTGGTGTCAACATCCGTGCTCTTTACACCCGCATCCACCCATTCACTCATGGTGTCTTCCTTCAATTCTTCCCCGCACACACGTTCCATTGCTGCCGTGGGCGCATTCCCTCTCAGCACATGCCAGAGGACCCTTGTAAAAAATTCCGCGCTTTCAACAACCAGCGGGTTATTGTGACTCATGGCTGTCTGAGCCCTGGACGCAGCGATCATGGTCTCCAGGTCTTCACGGTACGTATACACAATTGGGGCGATCCGGGACGCGCCGGCAAGATCGGTTGAACCGGAACCAGAGGATTCGGGCCCGCTGCCTGCAGCAAAATTTTTAAGGGTTTCTTTTGTAGCGTTGTCAAAATATCCGTCGTAGCTTTCAAAAAGGCTCCTCCAGCTTTGGGAAAAGCGGATGAGATCAAAGCCCGAGCACTCTGCAACGGATTCCAGCAGTACCAGGGTCTGATCTCCGTAATGGGTAAAATCACCGGCATCTTTAGTCCCGTGATATGATTTACCGAGCGGTTTTTCCAGATGCTCCACCCGTCCGAATTTCCGATCAATCACGTGGGTATTATAAACCCAGTGAACACCAAGTGCCAGTGAGTCTGCCACAAAGGATGCCATAACCATCCCTTTTGCTTTATCTTTCATCTTTTTCGTCCTTTCGCTATAAAAGCTTTTTCCTGTATGACCTCTTACCCGTAAAGGTATGAGCAGATCACCACTGCGGCAAAGATTCCGGCCAAATCAGCGGTCAATGCCGCTGCCATGGCATGGCGTATTCGCCGCACTTGAACTGCCCCGAAATATACCGCCAGCACATAAAAAGTGGTTTCTGTAGACCCCTGGAGTGTCGAGACCAGATAGCCGGTATAACTATCCGGGCCAATAACGGGGTCATTAATGATAGAGGCCATGATCCCATATGCTCCGGATCCCGACAGAGGGCGGAGTATCGCCATGGGCAGGGCTTCGGCAGGCAATCCCACCTTACCTGTCCAGTCTGCGAGTATATTGACCATTATCTCCATAGCACCACTGGCACGAAACATGCCCACAGCCACCAGAATGGCCACCAGGTAGGGAATAATCCTGATGGCCACCTGAAAGCCTTCTTTGGCCCCTTCCACAAAAATTTCGTAGACACGCACACGCCTTAAAACACCGAAAGAGAGGAACCCAAGCATAAGACCCGGGATGATCCAGGGGGAGATGGATTTTCCGAAAAAAACAGTCAAGGGAATAATTGACATGAGGGTACACACGGCAACCAAGCTCACCCATACAGGATAACCGGTTGAGGACTCGTTAGCCTGCTCTTCCTTCTCTGAGGGGGTAGAACCGGTACTCTCACCCTCTATCTCAACGGGACGCGTTCTCCTAACCATATACACCCTGCCGTACATCTTGGCCGCCAATATGGCAACAATAGTAGAGAACATAGTGGCAAATAGTGTTGTAGGGAGTATTCCGGCCGGATCAATCGATCCTGCGGCTGCCCTGAGCGCGATAACCCCTGTAGGCAAAATGGTCACATTCGAAGTGTTGATAGCAAGGAAAAGTACCATTGAATCGGTAGCTGTTCCGTGACGAGAATTGAGCTTGTCCAATTCCTGCATTGCCCGGATGCCAAAGGGAGTGGCTGCATTGCCCAGCCCCAGGGCGTTGGCCGACATATTTAATATCATGCTCCCCATGGCCGGGTGCTCGGGAGGCACGTTGGGGAAAAGCCGGACCATCAAAGGCCGTATCAGGCGCGCCAGAATAGTGAGCATTCCACCGGCCTCAGCCACCTTCATCAGCCCTAAAAAGAGCGTCATCACCCCCACAAGCCCCAAGGCCAGTTCAACGGACCCGGAAGCAGATTCCACCATGCTCCTGGACAGGCTTTCCATTGGGGATAAGTCCCCGTCACCCGGCATCCAGTTGATCTGGCGCCATCCTGCTGAGACAAAAGCAATTAGAACAATAATGAAAAAGATGAAATTCATGTCTTATCGTTTATCAGATCTGTCTTTTGAGTTTTAAATCCTGCCCTTTGAGGGACCATAATCTATCCTCATCAATTTGTCAGTATACAATCCAGATTCATCCGCCCTCAGGCATTAGACACAACCGTAATAGAATAAGAAATAAAAGGATTTGAATTTTAGCCTCAAATCCTTTACAAGATAGGTTCGGGTTAAACTCATAGTTCCATGTTAATGAATAACGCGCTCTATTAAGGAGATAAGTATGAAAGTCAAGATCGACTATGAATCATGTATGGGAGACAGGAATTGCAACGACCTGTGCCCGGAAGTTTTCCAGTACGATGAGGAAAAACTGGTTTCACACGTTCTCGTTGATGAAGTTCCAAAACACCTTGAAGATGTCGTAAGACAGGCAGCGGCTGAATGCGCGGGAGACGCCATCATCATAGAGGAATAATAGTAGAGGAGTGAGTGCAGCAGAGCTCGGCAGGTCAATAATCCCATTGCCACTTCACTCCCACTTTATTCCCCCCTCTTTGGGTCGTACCGCCCTCGACCCTGACATTGGGAAGCACTTCGATCTCGACGGTGGCGGAAGTCCTCGAGTCTTCCTTCGTGCCTCGCTCGACTTCGATATACACCCCGTCAGTCACGTATTTCCCGATGCTCACCGTGGTTTCGGCGGTATCATGCTCGGCTTCGTCAAACTTGAGCACATCGATGCCCAACGTACGACGCGTGGCATCCAGGATTCCCCCCGCGCCCCCCACCCCACTGAGCGTAGCCATAGAGGAGGCAATTTGAATACTCTGGGCGGGTGTAAGGTCCTTGGCGTCTGTTCCGAACAGCACCCGTGCGGCGACCTCCGACTGCGGCATCGGCGGTCGGGAGGTGAGCTCTATCTTCGGCTGCGAAGCCGAACCGGTAATCGCGATGATGGCCGTGAGGCCCGTGGCCTTGTACTCCGCTGCGAGATTGAGAATGGGGTCCATGTCGCTTGTGCCTGCAAATCTCACGGATCCCCTCTTAAGCTCGAATGTCTTACCCATAATTGAAAAGTGCCCGCGTACCGGTTCAAGAACACCTGCAACAATGGGCGCATCCGCCGTACCCGTAACTTTCAGATCCCCTTTCCACTCGGAATCCAGCCCCATACCCCTCACGAATGCTCTGCCCGGTATGGAAATGT
>JAIVXD010000110.1:0-1931 GCA_048636195.1 Anaerolineales bacterium | reverse complement strand
CGGCCGCAGATTGGTTTTCTTTGAGCGGTCCGCCCGGTAGATTGATTTCCTGAATGTCCAGCTCGACGATCCCTGGTGCCAGACTATTGCCGAGATTTAACTCGACATCTCCGGTGACCACCTTTCCGCTTAAAAGGGCTTTGCGCAGGGAACCCTTGAATACCATGTTACCGCTTGCCCGTGCCGTCAGATCGTCGCGCGCCACGAGTATGGTTTCTTTGAATTCCACCTGCACGTTCATGGGGAAATGTTTTGCCAGATCCAGGTCCAGGGCACCATTACCCTGAAGGCGACCATCGCTGCCGTCATCGGCCACCAGCTTCCTGAGCACCAGCCGATCGCGGTCGCCCTCGAGCCTCATCTCAACGTTTGAGAAAGTGGTGCCAGTGATGATATTTTGGTATTGGCCCCGGGTCAGATCGAAATGACCGCTGACATTGAGCGCATCCAGTGTCCCGCCCAGGTCCAGCGCAAGATCGCCACGACCCGTAAAACGGTCTTCGTTCGTGGTCAGAAGGTCCCAGATGGGCCCGAGCTCACCTCCCCAGGTCAACTTTCCGTCAATCGGCTCGTCCAAAGGCAACTGCACGGCCAGTGACTTCGGCTCAATCCGCAAGGGCAGGTCTGCTTCCAGATTTACGTTCTTTTCTGCAAAACCGCTGAGTTCACCGGCCAACTGCAAACGGCCATCACGCCACTTACCCTTCACGCGACCCGCAATAGGCGGGACATCACGGGCCATAGCGGTCATCGGGCGCATACCCGCTATCTCCATGGTAAACTGGCCGGACGGTGACGTGCGGGATCCGGAGATCCGGGCATGGCCCGAGAGAGTGCCGGTCACCCCGGCATCAGGGATGGCGATTTCAGCCACGGCCAACGGGAAATTCGTCACATCCAGTGTCCCTTCAATATCGTCTCCGGTAACGCGCCCGCTGGCCGAAACCCGCCCATCCCCTACAGCCAGCACCAGGTTAGCTACCGCCATTCGGTCCGGTCCAAGCGTGAAGCGGGCCGGTTTTTCAATCTCTATGGTCTGTCCCATCACCAGGGCATCAAGACCGGAGAGCATGAGTTCGATGCCCTGTCCGTCTCGCGAATATTCACCGGTAAGATCGAGTCTGAACGGTCCATGCAGATCGCCCGTGCTCTCTGCCATGACGGCACCGCGGGTAAGACCGTCCAAGTCCCAGTTGAACGACAATTCAGAAAGAAGCGCATCAAATAATTTTACATCTTGCGCCACGAACTCGACGCGGCCCTTTGGGGTGCCCAGCAGATCCGTTACTTGCGCAGACACATTGATCGTGTCGAACTCTGCTGTTTCGTCCACGTCTAAACCCACGGCCAGGTCATTGCCGTCGAGGGTCAGCTCGGCGTTTTGCGACTCACCCTCCACACTCAAATTGAGCGCAAAGGTCGCCGTTCCCGACACCTGCCGACCGACCAAATCCGACCATGCCGCCAGAGAAGCTAACTGCCCTGCCAGGGAACCGGTCACGGGTCCACCTTTCAGCGGAACCATTAAGCCGCCGGTGACTTTAGTGTCCCTCAATTCGACCACTATATCGTTTAACTCAATCCCAGCCGTGTCAATAAAGGCAAAGTTTGTCGCGCCCCGGGCGTGCCCGAACCGCCCATCGCTAAGTGACATGGAAACACGCCCATGTGGTTTCTCCACGAGCCGGGCCGCTTCCAATCGCGCCTCCAGGGTCCCAAGATCAATACCATCCATGGCCAGCGCCTGCAAAGATATCTGTCCGGACAGGGAAGGGTCAGCAAGGGTCCCGCCGATGTCACCTTCCATATCCAGTTGGCCTGTGAGAGACACTTTCATGATGTCCGAGAGGTCAGCGAGTCGAGGGACTCTCAGCCCGTAGTGCCCTTCCAGGTCATGAGAATCTTGCGTGATGGATAAACCCCCAATAAGG
>JAIVXD010000109.1:0-7494 GCA_048636195.1 Anaerolineales bacterium | reverse complement strand
AAGATTAAACTACTTCCTGAGAAAGAATTCGACAGGCTTAGACGGACTCGGAATTACCATCTCGGCCGGCTTGAGGTAATTGTAACAGTCAAAGACATAACAGAAGGCAACGGAAAAATATACAATATCATTGTCAGATTCAGCCAAATCGCATTTCTTTCCAGAGCGCCTGTTATCAAGTTGTTTGCTCCGACATGGGAGAGCCAGACAATTGGCTTCAGTGGAGATTTGAGTGTAATAGCAGAGAGCGTTAAAGCCAGGGTGGAGGAATTTATCAGTGCCTATATGTCGGTGAATTCTAAATAATGGGCATCAATACTCTGTATACCTTGCCCGGTATGAAATCTCCGGCGGAGCACCATGTTCTTCTGCCAATGGAAGATTTAACCAGGTCTTTATAAAACAGTAAACCAGCCCGCATGCGATAATCGTCAATGCAGTATACAAAAGCCCGAAGAAGACTAAATATTCTACATTCCATTGCCATTCAAAACTAAACGGAGTCATCTGTTTCCTCCTCGATGAACTATTCTAACATTGAAACCCTGACCCTCCCGCACTTCGGGGGTCAGAGCTATTTGGCGCTGCCTTAGAGTCTTGCGTTTCGGAGTATTGGAGTAATGGAGAACTGGAGTATTGGTAAAAGAAAAAGCGGTTGTGACGGTTTTCAGGAACCATGCTTGAATAATAATTCCTTAAATAGAGAACGGTCGGTTCTTCCATCACTCCATCACTCCAGTACTCCACCACTCTATAACCCAGGGTTTAGCTCTCTTTCTTGTGGAAAAACAGGCAGATACCTGTAAGCGGCAGAAAAAAGCAGAAAGCCGTAACCAATGACGGCCATGGCAATTCCCCATTCCTGCCATGTGGGAAGATAGCTCCAGAATCTGTCAAAAGGCATTACAGGTATGGCGAGTGTGACAATAATAAACACGAAACGATTGAGGACAATACCCGTGCAGTTCAAAAGACATGCGGTGATTAGCCATCCCTGATGTCGCCTGGCCTTTGGAACCAAAAGTATAATGGCAGGGATAATTCCAAATATTACGATTTCACATACTACCAACCAGATGCCATATGGCCCCTCCCGATAAAAGTCTATGAATTTGAGCCCGGCCCTGGGAACAACTCCATATATCCAACCCAGTGTATCTGCGATTTTTACGACCATATAGATAGAAAGTAGCCAGGCGGATATTTTTGCCAGGAGCTGGATTGCATTATCGGGAACAAGTTTCTTTCGACTGATCTTTTCTGTGAGTTTGGTACACAGTATTGTAAAGCACGGCCCCGCTGCTATGGCGGACAGGATAAAGAGGAAAAAGGTCCAGGGCCAGATATAAAATCCCTCCCTGGCCGCAAAGGGTCTTGCGTATAGTACTCCGAACATCCCGCCCAGCGAGCCCTGATGGAAGAAGGATAAAAAGGTCCCGGTGGCCGCAAAAACAGCCATCATTTCGTGGAGACTATGGCCGAATATGTGAAGTTCCCGGATTTTGTCCAACTGTCTATTCTTAAGGATAAGGGGGATGAACTCGATGCCCAGTACCATAAGGTAACATGTGATACAGAAGGACACCTCCACCAGCATGGAATGGATATTGGCATGCCAGAAGATGAACCATCCTCGAATGGGCTGGCCAATATCAATACCAAGCATGGCCATGGCACCAGAATAGCAAATAAAGCCTATGATCACAGCGGCATTGATAACATTCTTCAATTCACCTTTTCCAATAATATAGGTCAGGAAGCCTGTGAAGAAAGCGCCCGCACCGAGAGCGATAATGGCCAGATCAAATACAATCCATAAGGCAAAGGCAAACACATTGCTCATGTTGGTCTGATTCAGCCCTTTCCATAGGCAAAGAAAGGCCGATAGACCACCCCAGGCCAATAGGGCCAGCCATGGTAGGGTCCAAAGTAGGAAGGTCGTTGTGGAACATCTTTTTACGCCTTCTGGTAACAATGGCGAATCCATAAATTGTCCTCCTAAAAACTAACCCCTAACTTTTCAACAGCTAAATCACAAAACCACTCAACGACTAAACCAATTAGCCAGTTGCCTTGGTGACAGGCTTAAATTCACCCGGAAGATAATTGTCTGCCAGTTTCCGCACCCAGTCTTTGGTGGAGATGTAATAGACCTTGGGTTTCGTGTTTAGGCGCTCCAGGAGCCTGAAGGCATAAGGGTTCTTGATCATTTGAGACACCTTATGTTCAGGATTATTGAGGTCTCCGAATGTGATGGCCTGGGCTGGACATGCCTCAGTGCAGGCCGTGGTGTATTCGTGTTCTTCAAGATCGGTGCGATCTTCGGCATAGGCCTGGGTTTTTGCTCTCATGAGACGATGGTGGCAGAAGGTGCATTTTTCCACCACGCCCCTCATGCGGGGAGAGATCTCTGGAGACAGGTAGCGTTCTAAACCCTTGCCCTTGGGGAAATATGTGTCCCACCAGTTAAAATACCTGGCACCATAGGGACAGGCGGCCTGGCAGTATCTGCATCCTATGCAGCGAGTATATATCTGGCTGACGATCCCGGTATTATGATCGAGTTTTGTGGCAGTAGCAACACACACAGAAACGCACGACGGCTGATGATGTCCTCTGCCGTCTTCATCGCAGTGCATACACGGCCTGGGAAAATAGCTCACCTCTGTGTGTGGAAAATCCTTGCCGTTTGTGATCTTGTACAGCTTCATCCAGGTGATAGTTCGCTCCTTGTCTGTCTGATCAGGTCTGACAGACACGTTGTTCTCGGCCGCACAGGCGATCATGCACGTCCCACATCCTGTGCACTTATCCAGATCAATGACCATGCCGTACCTATAAGTATCACCTTGTTTTTGTTCCATGTTTTTCCTCGTTTTTAGACCTTGATCAATTGGACCGGCGTATTCCACCACACTGGATGACCGCTCAGAGGGTCTTGCCCCACATGGATGATATCATTGGGATTGACCCCCTTTCCACGTGAAAACTCATCATAGGCAGTGTGCCCGAAACCTAACGGCAGATATACAATACCGGGCATTGCCCCTTCAAAAAGGTTAACGCGCACCCGAACTGTTCCCGTTGGAGACTTAATGATCACGCGGTCGCCTTCCTTGAGCCCATATTTTGATGCGGTTTTGGGATTTATCTCGGCAAAAGACTCATTTTTTCTGAGCTGATTATCAAAGATGGTCTTGTTCAAGTAAGGGGGATTCGGGGTCCAGCCGCTGGCAAGATTGATCATTTCGTATGGCATCATCAGGAGTGGATATGCCGATCTGTCCGCATCAGACAGTGCTGGTTCGTAATGGGGCATGAAGACTGCATCCCCTTTTTCGGCGATTCCCATGTTCTTCAGTGCATAATCATCAAAGGCCAGTTCAATCCGGGTGCTGAAAAACTCAAATTTGCCAGTAGGGGTCTTAAATAGCCTCTCCCAGTTTTTATAGGCGTGAACAGGTAAATACCACAAACCCCCAGCCTTCATTTTCTTCCACATGTCGTCGAAGGTCTTGTAATCGGGAGTCACACTGCCTCTCTCCCGCAAACGTTTCCACGCCGGGACGGAGTCATCGTAATGGACCAGCCCCGCTTTAGCGTCAAACAGGCCCTTAGCCCTTTCTTTGAGCACAGCATCATATTTTTTCCAGGGAAAGGAAGATCCCACAGATCCTCCGATTCGCTTTGCAAGCTGCATGATGACATCCCCGCTGTTCCTTGTTGCATAAACCGGTTTAACCACAGGTTGTGATATTCCATAGAGGGGATACTGGAGTCCGGTGGGCCAGACCACGTCATCCATTTTTTCAAGGTAAGTATGATCCGGGAGAATGAGATCCGCCATATAGGATGTCTCATCCTGATAGGGCGAGAAACTCACAATAAATGGGATCTTTTTCAATGCGTCTCTAAATGCTCCCCTGTCGGGCAGTGTGAAATCAGGGTTGGCCGAAAAGACAAGCAGGGTATTAACAGGAGATTTGGAGCTTTTAGTAATGGTTTTTGCAAAATCGCCAATCAGGCTTTTACTGAAGGGATATCTCCTGCTCCCGGCATGGTCGAGGCGCGGGTTTTTGAGACCCTCACTGGCAATGGTATCTTTTTGGATCTGCGGGAGTGGGCTTAACGGAGGCGGGTCGCATACAAGCACACCACCTGGCATGTTGATGTTTCCAACAAGGGCATTAAGACTTTGCACAGCCATGAATTCATAAAGGCTGCCATTTAAGTATCCCTTGCCTTTGCCGCAAGTGGCAATGGGGGCCTTTGCTCCGGCAAAATCCCTGGCCAGAGCAACGATATCTTTCGGTTTCAATCCAGTGATTTCGGCTACCTGATCGGGAGAATAGCTGTTAAGGACCATAGTCTTATAGCCCATGTGATTTTTTCCGTCCGACGATGCCCAGTTATTGAAGCCAAAGGAATAGGCATCCACAAAATCAGCATTGTACAAGTGATCTTTGATGATCACGTGGGCAAGTCCCAAGGCCAGCGCTGCTTCGGTCCCGGGTTTCGGGGCAAGCCACTGGTCTGCCTTTGATGCGGTATTTGAAGCCCTTGATTCTATCTGAACTACCCGGGCCTTCCTCTTTGCGGTGTGCTCGTGCCAAAGACCCCAGGCATTCATCACACGACCAGGCGCCCCCCACCCCTCAAGCAGACCACTGCCAAAGCTCAGGATGTAATCGGCATTCTCAAGGTCATAGGCCATAGGGTTTTCGGTCCCCTGCATGACGAGATTTGTCATCCGGCAGGTATCTTCTGCGGATGGAATTCTCACGTAATTGGGGCTTCCTACAGCCCTGAGCAGTCGTTCGATCATTGAGGCCATGGTGGCCATTGTGGGATTTCCGTCTATTGCCGCAAGGGCTTCCGGCCTTCCCTGTTTGCGCAGATCAGAGATCCGGTCGGCAATTGTGCTTAATGCCTCATCCCAGGTAATGGCAATGAATTTACCGGAGCCCCTCGGTCCAACGCGTTTCATCGGACCTGTGAAACGGATGCTTTCGTTGTAAAGTAATTGAAGACCACCCATGCCCAGAGGACAAATACCGCCGGGATTGACAGGATAATCAGTACGGCCTTCAATTTTTACTGCCCTGTCGTCCGCCTTACGGACTTCTATGCCGCATCCACCGGGACAAAGCGTGCATACAGATTTTACGTGGGAAAATTCACCTGTAGGCGGGACCGGCACCCAGGGCCAGTTCTGCGTCCAGATTGCAATGTCGTCCGTGAACTTCCAGGGAAGCGGCGTTGCATTTATTCCTGCTGCTCCGCCCACGATCAATGCAATGAAATGTCTTCTATTTATTTCCATTGTGGTGTTCCCTTAAAGGTTTTTGAGCTTATTTATGGCAGACAAAACAGGCGTTATTCTCTTCGAGATCGTTTTCGGTATGACATTCAGCACAGTCATCCATCTTCATGCGATCCCATGTATTTGTCTTATACCCGGCAATATTTCTTCCCCAGATGTCGATGCTGTACCCGGTCATGCGATTGACCTTGTATGCCGGCAGTTTTTCGGTTTTCCCATGGTCTCCGTGGCAGGTTTCACAATCCTGGTCCCCCATTTTGACATGGGCGATATGGGAGAAGTACACACAGTCAGGTTGCCTGTAGTAGGAGAGCCATGGTATCTCCCGTTCTTCGGCAACATATTTAGTCAAGAACTCCTGCTCTTCAGGTGTTTCACCGAGGGGCGACTCGGGGTCATCATGGCATTCTAAGCACTTGTCCAATTTGGGGATGCCGGCAAAGGTGCCATCCTCCCGGAACGCATGGCAAGACAGGCATCTTTCGGTTTCTGTGTCGCCTTCGATGCCGTCTACTATTTCCGGATTAAGGTGAAGGGCATGATTAAAATTCATGGGTTGGGGCTGTTTTGAGTATAAGACCATGGGATAGATGATCCACCCCACGATTAAGGACGGGATCAACCCGGCAAGAAAAAAGATCCATACACCAAATGAAAAAGGGGGGAGAAAAGTGGAACCTTTTTCAAATGATATGAATCGGTTAAACAATGAGATAAGTCCAACTTTTGAGGTCTTTTGGGAGGAACTTGCTTGATTTTTCATCTGGATAAGCCCCTGACTTAGTGAGTTTGAGGTCGATGGGAACATGGCCCCAAAGTTAATGCAAATTTACCTGTTTCACCCCCATGTTTGTCAAGTGAAAAAGTAACTAACCTTAAAACCTTCTGACTCTTTTACGACGTCTTTTGGCTGCCTTGGCCTGTTTCTTCTTTTTCTGGACGCTCGGCTTGTCATAAAAGCGCCTTTCCTTGATTTCGGAAAAGAAACCTTCCTTGGTTAACTTCCTTTTAAGATCCTTGATGGCCTTTTCTATCTGATTATCGTGCACAATGACTTTCATAATGAAGTTACTCCGTAGTTTAATGAAAATAAAAAAGCATCTCTAAACCAATATGAGATGCTTTTTCTCACCCAAACAAATAATTCTTGTCTTAAGCGTGAATTAGTCCACTAACAGTTGAGAATTAAGTCTCACCTCTTGAAAAGTTTAAGGGTGTGAAAACACTCATGATATTGTAAGGGGTATGCTTGCTCTATCAGGCCGAAAGACCATATTGAAAATAAAAAACTTTGATAACTTCCAGCCATGTCTGATCACCCCCTTTGCTGTGTAGACCTGTGCCCATATCGCTGACCATGACCTTCCGTCAGTTTAAGGCACAGAGTTTTTGCTCTCCGAGCTTCGTATACTATGTATATTATACAATTTGTCAATCTTTTTTTACTTTTTTCAAATATTCGAGAATAAACCTACGAAAAAGATCAAAGTCTCCTAATCTATTTTTAAAAATGCCAAAGACAACCTCATTTTCTACACTTTCATAATGGTGAACTAACATGTTCCTGAATGATTTCATCATTGACCATAAAAAGTAGCCTTCCTTTTCCTTCTCAAGTAGTCGGTATCTAAATATTCATGTATGGACTTTGCTCTGAATATAAACGAGAAATCACTCCTATCATGATAAAGGGCCTTTCCACATTTATATATCTGGTGCCGCAAGAACGGGCTACTTCTTTTAATATCAACAAGGTCGACATCTTTTTTTATTTTATTTGAGATTTCGGTCTCCATATTGATCCTTGTAAAACCATCCACATCATCGGAAAATAACACGCCCAAATCAATATCACTTTTTGGTCTATCATGTTCTGATGCGTGTGAGCCAAAAAGATATATAGCCGAAATCATAGGCTGCGCCTTTGCAAAGGCCACTATTTTTGCAATTTGATCTTTATTAAGCATCTGGTTTAATTTCAGATCTCGCTAAGTAGTTGAGTAGGAAAATATATTGTATTATTTCCGGATATTATAGCTTTTCAAACACTGAATGTCCAATGTTCAAGCAACTAATAGATATGATGTATTATAACAACGACTTAACCACTCAACCACTTAACCATTTAACGATGTTTGAACTCCTTATTTCCGCAGGTATAATTTTGCAAC
>JAIVXD010000108.1:0-7560 GCA_048636195.1 Anaerolineales bacterium | reverse complement strand
GATATAATAAGCAAATTCCCGTTCATCTTTTGCCAAAGATACCGGGGCCTTGTAGGGTCTGGTCTGCCCGCCCGCAGCCCAAAGCACAAGGATATGTTTTCCATCAACTTCGTAAGGGGCAATGATGGGATGATAGTAGGGAATTATCCGATAACCAAGCTCTACGATTTCTTTTTGAATGGCATCGAGTTTCCTAACCGGCAAGCCGGCAGGAGGCAGAATCGGCCGGCCGTCGCCCTCATTTACACCGATGATGATGTAGCCACCACCCAGGTTGTGAAAGTCATTTGCAAATGCGCACATAGTACGCAACACAGCTTTTGGGTTCCAACCGGCCTTAAACTCCAGCCGCTCCCATTCAACCGTTCGAGCGGTCAACAAGTCGTGGATATTAAGAGGAAGTTTCATGATTCTACCCGCACCTCCCCGGTCAACAATTTCTGTGCTGAGAGGGACGCCCCTAAGTTTCTAAATTTCATAATTGTAAAAAAAACCCAACAAAGAAATTGATAGTTTGAGATATCTGCTAATACCCAAAACTACGAAGATCTCAGAAATCCTGACATACTTTGGGAAAACAGTTGGTGGTGCCAGAAAAGGCTGTCTTTCCTATGTGGAGAAAGAGCGTTATATAGCCCATTTCTTGTCGGAAATTAGCCGCCTTTTGGCCCTACAATCTCCACTTTTATCTCAACTCTCTTAAGGGGATTATCCCTGCCGTCTCTTGGCAGGGAAACGATCTTATCGACCACATCCATTCCCTTGGTTACCTCACCAAAGACGGTGTATTTTTCATCTAACGAAGGGACATTGGAAACACAGATAAAAAACTGTGAACCGGCGCTATCCGGGTGAGAAGACCTTGCCATTGATAAGGTTCCCCTTTTATGGAGCTTGGAACTGAATTCCGCCTTCAGGCGATAATCTGGGCCACCCGTGCCATGCCGGGCTTTTTCGTGGCTCTTTGAATTAGGGTCTCCTCCCTGTATCACAAAGCCAGGAATAACCCTGTGAAAAATGGTTCCATCATAAAAACCCTTCTTTGCCAATTCCATAAAACTGTTTACATGATTCGGTGCCAGTTTTGGGAAAAATCTCAGGGTTATGTCACCAAAATCTGTATGTATTATGGCTTTTGACTCTTCCATCACCTTGATCTCTCCCTGGGTGAAAGTCTTGCTGCGCACTTCTCCTGGAAACCCTTGAGAGACAGTCACAAGTAATAAAAGCAGCAGGCCCACAAAGACTACAATCGCATTTTTCATAAAGTTCCTCCTTTAACTTAATCCTGTTATCCTGTCTAAAATCCCTGAGTTACAGAATTCTTTTGAATCGAAGGCAGTGTAAGAGAAACGCGGTTGCGGGTCAATGGAAAAGGCTTGATAAAATCAGGTGTTCGGGTTTAATGTTGTTGATGGCAGGTTTAGGGAGTCAGGGGCTTTTATTTATGCACATAGAAATCATAGGAGCTGAATCTTTAGGCGTAAGGGGGCTTTGCTGTTTTGTAAAAACCAGAGATAGAAACATATTGATTGATCCGGGAATCGCTTTAGGCTATGTGAGACACAAATTGCTCCCTCATCCTGTCCAAATCGCTGTAGACGAAAAAGCCCGAAAGAGAATTATTGATGTGTGGAGCAAGTCGACGGATATCGTATTGAGTCATTTCCACGGAGACCACGTTCCTTTGGAAGATGCCAATCCTTATCAGCTGGATATAAGCAGCATAATCGGATTGAATCCGAGTGTGAGGATCTGGACCAAGGACCCATCCCATTTCTCCCCTACTGAGGAGAATCGGGCAGCATCTCTTAATACTATTTTGCATGTCAGTTTAATTTCAGCAGAAGGGAAAAAGGACGGCCCAATGACCTTTTCTGGGCCGGTGCCTCATGGGGAGGCACATGATACTTTAGAGACTGTCATAATGACGAGGATTGAAGAAGATGAGATATTTGTTCATGCTCCTGATATTCAGCTATTAGATGATGACACGGTTTCCAAAATAATCCGCTGGAATCCTGACATCGTATTTGCAGGCGGACCTCCAATTTATCTATCTCGGTTATCTGAGGATCAAACGAGAAGGGCCTGGCATAATGCGGAAAGACTTTGCCAGGCAATTGACCAGGTAATTCTTGATCACCATCTAATGAGAAGTCATGAAGGGCTTAAATGGTTAGAACGATTATCGTCAAAAACAGGGAAACCTGTTATGTGCGCTGCTGATTTTATGCACAAGCCTCGATTATTGCTTGAAGCCGATCGCGAACGTTTATATAAAAGAATGCCTGTCCCGGATGGGTGGCATGAAGACTATGCAATGGGCAAAGTTACGACGGATGATTTCCTGAAGGTAGTAGGGTAAAAGATATGATGGAGAGAAATAGGCTTCTAATCTTATCCAGGGATCCAACGCGATATGCTGAGTTGATTAAAAGGTTTGATTTTACTGATCTTGAGCTTGTTGCTTTTGATTCTGTCGAAGAGGCTAAGAAATACGTTGAAAATTGCAATATTATTCTCGGGGCACCGAAACTCATTGCACTGATATTAGTGGCTGCAAATAAGTTGCAATGGGTACAATCCATATTTGCAGGTGTAGAATATCTCCTTAGCCCTCCTCAGCGAACTGATTATATCCTTACAGGTGTGAAGGGCGTATTCGGACCTCTCATGAGTGAATATGTTTTTGCCTATATCCTCGCTATAGAAAGAAATATTCTCGAAGTTTATGAAAATCAACAAAGGAAGGTATGGCAAAAAATACAATATAAAAGCCTTAGGGGTAGACTCATTGGGATTTGCGGTCTTGGTTCTGTTGGTCTGCATATCGCCCGGACTGCCAAGCATTTTGGAATGAAGGTCTGGGGTTATAAGCGCTCCTATGAAGAGGTGCCAGGAATCGATCGCATTTTTACCCAATCGGACTTCAAGGAATTTCTGTCTAATCCGGATTATATTGTGATCACACTTCCAAGTACTCCGGACACATTGCATTTAATGGACTATGACACTATTAAGGCCATGAAAAGTTCTGCGGTACTGATCAATGTAGGCAGGGGCAGTGTTGTCTCTGAAAGCGCACTGGTTCGGGCCTTAGAAGAAAAGCTTATTCGCGGAGCAGTGTTAGATGTGTTCGAAGAGGAACCTCTCCCCCAAGAGAGTCGTCTTTGGGCTTTACCAAATGTAGTGATTACTCCTCATAATTCAGGATTCAGTTTTCCAGAGGATATTGTTAAAATTTTCGCTGAAAATTATCGTCGGTTTGTGGACAAAAAACCACTCAAATATATAGTTGATTTTAACAGGGGGTATTAGAAAATTTGAAATTTAAGGAGATACACATGTTAAATAAATGGAAGAAAAAGTTATCACTGTTTTGGCGGGGGTGGGGATGTAGTATAGTTATCGCCCTGTTGATCGCGACATCTTTTAAGTCAGCCATAGCGGATTGGAATGATGTCCCTACCGGATCAATGAAACCGACCATTTTAGAAGGAGACCGTATTTTTGTGAACAAACTGGCTTATGATCTGAAAGTTCCTTACACAACCTGGCACCTGGCGAGCTGGGATGATCCGAAACGAGGAGACATAGTGGTCTTCTTTTCACCAGCAGATGGTAAGCGCTTAGTCAAACGTATTGTGGGTCTCCCGGGAGACGCAATCGCAATGCTGAGCAGCCAGCTTTGGATCAATGGAAAAGCCGCGGAGTATGAAATACTCGATCAAAAAATTATTAACCAGATCGTACCTCACGAGCAATTGAATCACCTATTTTTTGGTGAAACTATTGCGGGACAAACACATCCGGTGATGATTACACCTGCGCGACCATCCTTGCGTTCATTTGCCCCGGTGATCGTTCCGGAAAGACACTATTTTTTAATGGGTGATAATCGGGACAACAGCGCGGATTCCCGATTTTTTGGATTTGTTGAGCGCAAACAGATTGTGGGCCGTGCCACCGCCGTGGTGATATCACTTAAACCTGATGAGCACTACTTTCCCCGGTGGGAGCGTTTCTTCCAGAAATTACTGTAGGTCTTGAGCCCAAGATGGTTTTAGATAGAAAGATAGCCTTCATTGACCTCCGAGATGGTTCCATCGAGATTACCCCTTTATCTTTAGATCTTCGGGAAAAATTTCTGGGTGGGAGGGGGATAAATATGTATCTCCTTTCCAGGTACTACTCTTCCAGTCTGGATCCATTTTCCCCGGAAAACCCGCTCATCTTTGGGGCCGGACTCCTTACAGGTACTCTCGGTTTTGGCTCCCGCATCAATATCACCGCCAAATCACCGGAATCAGGCCATCTTGGAGACTCCAGTATGGGTGGTGAGTTCGGGGCTGAACTGGTCAAAGCAGGACTGAGCCATTTGGTAATTACAGGCAAGAGTAAAAATCCGGTATATCTCTTGATTAGAAACGGCGAAATAGAGATTCGCGATGCTCAAAAGCTGAAAGGCCTTGATACGGTTGAAACACAGAAAAGAATTCGTATCGAGTTGGGGGATGAAAAAGTCCGGGTCGCCTGTATCGGGGTGGCCGGTGAGAACCTGGTAAGATATGCCGCCATCCGTTCTGGTATGAAAAATGCTGCCGGGAGAACCGGGATGGGCGCTGTTATGGGTTCAAAGAATCTCAAGGCAGTGGCAGTCAGGGGGACTCTGGATATCAGGATTTCAGAGCCGGAGAAGTATTTGAGGTATTATCTCAACACCTTGAAGAAATTAATGGAGACAAAATGGGCTCAGGCCCTTGGAAAATTCGGTACTCCTCTCCTCTTTAAATACGCCAATGCCATGGGCATTTTGAGCGTCCGCAATAATCAATTAACCACGGTCGGCGATCGAGGTCACCATTTGGAGGCCGAGGCATTGGAACCCTATTCCACTGGCATGCTTTCCTGTTTTGCCTGTCCTGCCCACTGTCGCCATCGATTTTCCATAGAAGAAGGCAGGTATAAAGGGACAAAAGGGGAGGGGCCGGAGTATGCCTCCATAGGTTCATTTGGGACCAAACTGGGAAATCTTGATCTTGAGAATATCATTTACGCTGTTGAACTGTGCAACCACTATGGCCTTGACACTATTTCAACAGGGTCGTATATCGCCTGGGCAATGGAACTATACCAAAGGGGTATTATTGATCAGGAAGGGACAGGGCTCCCATTGGTCTGGGGAGATGGAGAGTCTGTCATAGAACTTATCCACCTGATTGCAAATAGAAAAGACTTCGGAGATATTTTAGCAGAAGGCCCGTTTGCAAAAAAGGTCTTCGGTGAAGCTTCTCATGATTATCTCCTCGAAGTAAAAAATTTTCCCATCGAGATGACCGATGAAAGGCTCCCAAAAAGCTTCGCCCTTGGTATGGCCACGTCCACCAGGGGGGCCTGCCACATGAGGAGCCGTCCGTCCCTGGACATCCTGGGGCTTCCCGAGGAAGTCCTGAAGAGGATTTACGGAGGTTCGGTCAGCAATAATTTTTCCTCCTACTCGGGGAAGGGAAGGATGGTCTGGTGGCATGAACTCCTGAATGCGGTCTCTGATGCCCTGGGTGTCTGCCGTTTCCTCACTGTTTTTTCAAGCCCTCACGCTCTCCAATACAGGCAATTTTCCAGGTTAATTTCCCTATCCACCGGTCTCAACCTTGGGGCAAAGGACCTAAAGACCATTGGAGAAAGGATCTATACCCTGGAAAGAATGATGTTGATCAAAGATGGCTTCTCACGTCAGGAGGATACCCTTCCCGAAAGGTATTTCAGTGAACCTGTCCCGGAAGGGCCTGCCCGGGGGGAAGTCATTTTGCGGGAGGAGTTTGACAAAATGCTGGATGAATACTATCGGCTCCATGGCTGGGACCAGAATGGTGTTCCAAAAAGGACTACTCTGAAAAAATTGGAATTGATAGATGAGAATCAAGGTTGATAAGAAAAAGTGCAGCGGCTGTCATCTCTGCGAAATGGTGTGTTCTCTCTTCCATTTAGGAGTGATAAATACGGAAAAATCGGCCATTCGTATCCGGAAAGATGACCTTGACTCAAGTCAAAATTTCCCCATTCTTTGCAATCAGTGCAAAGAGATGAAATGCCTGAATGGGGAAGAGGTCAGGGAGGGGTTGGAGAAAAAGAGATTCATCTGGGCTATAAAAAGGGCGGAACGATGTCCCTTCGATGCCTTGACGGTATTTGGTGAAAATGCTTATCACTGTGACCTGTGTGGGGGAACCCCCCAATGTGTTAAGGTTTGTACTCCCAAAGCGCTACGCATTTCGTAACCGTTCACGGGTTCAAAGGTTCAGGGGTTCACGGTTCAATTCTCGTCCACGGAGTGCATTTGGGTTACATATTTATGAGAAAAGCGTCAGCTTCGTCAGGCCTAATCCAAAATTTGGAGCTAAATTGGCAATTACGTGGGAAAATGAGTATTTTTAACGACGATTTCGTGTCTTCAGTCCCTTCTTTGTCCTTAACCCTGAACGCTGAACCCTGAACCTATGAACGGTTACCGCATTTCAAAAGGCAGGAGGGATAGATAAGATGTAAAACCAGGATTCAGTTCCCTGCAATGAGCCTTCTGGCCTGCCTAACGGCCTCTGTGGCATCATCCCCGTAGCCATCAGCGCCGATCTTTTGCGCAAAGGCGGCATCTACCGGGGCACCTCCTATGATCACTTTTACGTTGTTTCGCAATCCTTTTTCTTCCAGTGCCTCAATGACCTTTTTCATCTCAGGCATTGTGGTAGTTAAAAGCGCAGAGAGTCCGAGTATCTCCGGCTTTACCTGTTCCACCTGTTCAATAACCTTTTCAACGCTCAAGTCCACTCCCAGGTCGACAACATTGAATCCAGCCCCTTCCAACATCATGGTGACAAGGTTTTTTCCAATATCGTGCATATCACCTTTTACCGTGCATATGATTATTGTTCCTTTTGATTCGCTTGCATCACCCTGCAAAAGAGGCTTTATGATATTTAACCCCTTTTTCATGGTCATGGCAGAGACGAGCATCTCCGGAACAAATATCTCACTGTCGGCAAATTTCTGGCCCACAATATCCATTGCGGCAATCATGGCATCGTTTACTATTGAATCCAGGCTTACATCTTCCTTCTTGATCGCTGCCTTGACTAAATCTTCTATCTCTTTGTGTTTTCCACCAATAATAACATCTTTAATCTGTCTTAGATCATTACTCATTAACCTTATCCTCCCTAACCCGGATAAACCGGAAAAGTGCCTATTTATCCCGCTTGCAGCGGGGAAGTGAACTAAAGCCTGCCCTGGTGCGACACACTTGGAGTACTTGTAGGCCTTAAGAACAACTCATAATTGGCCTTCTTTGACACTGGCCTTTCAAAACCAGGTCTGGGCCAGGGTTTGAAGTGCCTATTTATCCCGCTTGCAGCGGGGAAGTTAAGGAGTCGCTTCGCTCCGTCTATTCACATAAAATAGACAGAATTCTACAGATAAGAAGCTCAATCTCCAAATCCCTCAATCTCTTAATTCTTAAGCAGGATACGCCGGAACTAAACATGTTGTAAAAAGTTGAATCGC
>JAIVXD010000107.1:0-7565 GCA_048636195.1 Anaerolineales bacterium | reverse complement strand
ATTCTTTCTCCGGGAACCTGAATACGCTTATCTGCTCAAACCTGTATGAGAGCATCCGTGCTATATGCCCGTCCAGTCTCCTTTGCGGGATCAAGTAGACCAGTATCCCACCGGGAGAGAGATAAGGGATGCAATCCCTCAGAAAGGTCCTTTCGTAGCGTTCTGACTTTTCAATCTCATTGTCCCTTGTGGCCCAGTCATAGGGTGGGTTGAGCCACAACAGCGAAAATGATCCATGGCTTATCCTTGTGTTCTGGTAATCTGTCACAAGGCATTTGGTTAAGATCTCCTTTGCTGTCTTGCCCCTTTCAATGTCAATCTCAATGCCGTAGGTCTCGGCCTGGAGATGATCCCCAACAAGCTTGACTGCTGTTCCTTCACCGGCGCATGGGTCAAGTGCCCTGATAAGACCATTGCGCTGGCGGTTGATGTATCTTGCTATGATTGGCGTAACTTCATCTGGAGTAGGGTAATACCCCATCTTTGCCTGTGCTGCTAATCTCATGATTATTCCTCCTCAAAATAGAAAAGCCGCCCACACAATGTGCGAGCGGCTTTCCGTTTAATGGTTTGTTGTTTATTGATCAGGCGGCCTGGTCCAGGTCCCTTGAGAAAAAAGACACCTGCACTTGAGTAAAATCAAGTGTCCTGTCCATTTCTTTTTCCTTTTTCTCCGTCGGCCTCATTAGTTCGTTAAAATAGGAAAAGATGTCGTCAAGGATTTCCTCTATAACCAGGTCTTGCTCGACACAGCGATTCCACCAGAACCTGAAAAGGTCTTGAAGAGATACCTTCAAGGGAGGCAGATAGCTGTAAGGACAGTATTTCCCCACACACAGAAGCTCCTGCATCCTTTCACTCCCAAAAGCCCCGCTGAACCTGTTTATCCGGGCTCTTTTATTACTGGGCATGGTCTTATCCTGTGGATTAGGGTCTATGTTTTCATTCACCAGGCCGATCATGTCATGGAAGGTGATGTCCCTCTTTTTGACTTCATCCCATATCAATTGTTCTATCTGCTCATCAGTCATGCGTTACTCCTTTCTTTGAATAAAAAAAGGCCTCTTACACCCTCACAAAATGAGAGTGGTAAGAAGCCTTTCGATGTTTAGGTTTTTCAGTGCCGGCTATTCCGCTAACTCAAACCTGTTGCCGCACTTGAGACACTTTGCCTCAAGGTCTGACACTGCCACACGAATGTTTGTGCACCCGCAGGTCCATTTCCTGAGCTTGGATTTGCCCTTTGGTTTTTCTTTGGGTGGAATCCTGATTATCCCGCCAGGATCCTTGTTGTGATTAAGCTCAACACCATGTTTTTTCAGAAGGTAAACAAACGGATCTCCCAGGCCGAGGTGGCATCCCTTGTTGTCGGTCACGATGCCGAACTCGAGGAGTTTCGTCTGGAATTCCTTGTTATGAAACCATGACTTTGAAGGATTGCCATAGAGATACTGCCAGCTATGGGTCATTTCATGAAGCAGTGTGGCAAGCAAATCCCACATGGGCCTTTTAAGGTGAACTCGATTGATGTTGATGTTCTCCTTAATACCGAAGGCATTCCTGCCGATAACATAATGGCCCAGGTTGCTGACCTTCGTTTTCTCAAAGGAAATCGCTGGAACTGGCACAGGCTGGTCCCTGAAAAAGGCAATGTTGAAAAAATCCACCCACCAGTACAATTCACTTGCAAGGGTGTTTAATTCCCAGTCATGGGCCTCCTTTTCATTTTCCATTATGTGGATGTTTATGGATTCGTTTAATCTCCTTTTCATAAGAGCCCCCTTTCTGTGCTTAATGGTTTTTTCCTGATAAAAATCGTTTCAGTTCTTTCTGGACCTTTCCCATAAAGCCGTTATCAGACATGCTGTGGTAACCATCTCCAAGGATGATGTGGTCGTGGAGCTTGACATCAATGGATTCAAGGGCCAGTGCAATTTTTCTCGTTACCACCCTGTCTTCATTTGAAGGTTGCGTGTGTCCTGAAGGATGGTTGTGGGTTATGACCACTGCGCCGGCTTTCAGGGTGATGACACGCTTAATGAGTTCTCTTGGATAAATCGATGAACTTGAGATGGTTCCTGAAAACATCTTTTCAATGGCGAGAATGCGATTTCTCGTGTCCAGGAAGATGCAGTACACCCTTTCAACATCGCTGTTTTCCGCAAAAAGCGGTTTAATGATATTGAACACTTCATGGGCTCCGCTTAATTCCTGGCCCCTGGATTCCTCTTTCACCATCCTGGCAAACCTGCCTGATTTCAGCTTTTCCCAGAATGATTTCTCGTTAGAGTCAATTAATTTCATTTGCTTCATTGGCTATATCTCCTTTCCGCACAAAAAAAGCCCCTCTGGCAAAGACCAGAAGGGCTTCCGGCTAAATGTATTTACTGGCTGATTTCAGGACTTATAGATCAGAGAACAGTTCTCAAAACTCACCTCCCATTCAGACAAATTCCTGTTGATTGAAAAGCCCCAGTTCATCCATGCACCTCCGGGTAAGCAATCAGGATGCTTCCTGCGATCAAACTCCTGAAAGCGACGGCAGATATATTGCCATAAACCATTCCCCGCCTCGGGATATCCTTTGATCGTTTTTATCCGTTCCCAGTCGGGCAACACCATCCTGTAAAGGTCGATCAAGACTTTTTCCTGGTGATCGTGTTTTTCAAAGACGGCCTTGATGTGCCGCTTCAATGCCTCCGGGTCCCGGATACCCAACAGTTCCCACTGTCTACGACATCTAGCTTGAAGCATTATGTTTCCCTCCTTTCATTCATTTTCTATACCTCCTGATTTCATGGGTTAAAAACAGAAAACCCCCACGACCTATGTTATGGGGGTTCTGGTTTGATCTTTCTTAACGCGTTTATCCATCCGCCGGTTGGGTTATGTATTCTTCCACCAGCGAATAATCAAAATCCTCTACCTCGCAATCGGCGTTGTGTGTTTCAAGATCACTCATTTCGGCTACCGGGCCATCAACAGGAACAACCCTGTAGAGCTTCAAATGACTGCCGGAATCCTTTCTCATCTGCCCGAGATCGGATAAAGCGTCTACCGGGTTATCGTAACCCAGGGGATCATCGGGTGAGGCCACCATAAAGCCAAGCCGGTGAAGTGGATTGCCGATAATGTATATTGTTTTGTTTGTTCCCGCAGAAACTTCCGTAATCAAGGGTTTATTTTCGATGTATTCATCTTTATCATCCAGGAAATGCTTTGCATTTGCTATCAGCCCGTCAGAATCGTAAAGAGCTGCATCATCATGCTCAACATTCATGGATTTCACATACCTTGACAGGGCCCGGACAGCCATTCGGGCATCATCAAAGAACACTACCTGTTCGATGATCCCTTTTGATACAGTAATCAAAACCTGGTTCATAATTTTACCTCCTTAAGGTCAAATATGCCGCCCCGGATGGGCGAGGCGGCTTTTTCTTTTAACTCATTTGCGAGCTTTGTCCGTTGTGATTAAAGGGGCACTGCTCACAGAAGCTCCTATCACGGCACGCATCGCATACCTTTTTGCTGTCTATGAATTTACTCGCATAATCAAAAAGACCCTCGATGGCCCTGGTCATGGGTATTTCGTAAGCCCATGCAATGCGCCTCAAGGTACCGCTATACTTTATATTGAGTTCAGGTGTGTATGACATATCTCCTCCTTTCAAACAAAAAAGCCCATTGGAAAAATCCATAGGGCTTCTGATTAATTTCTTTTTCTCAGCTTCTCAATTTTTTATGATAAAACGTATTCTTTAAGCTGCCAACTTTCTTACGGCCTCTTTATTGATATCTTTTCCTTTCAATATAAGATCCAGGACCTTTTCGGTCTGTGTCATGACCTTCAGGCATGCCGAATGAGGTGCCAGCTTTGCCTCCTTTGCGTATCTCTCTATATACTTATAGGAGTTGCCAAAGGTGTCATTTGCCTGTTTCCCTACAAGGATACAAAGGGCCTGTGCCGACAGTTCCGCCACGATCTCCTGAAAATGGTCCTGTCCTCCTTTTAAACCACCTTTCACCTTTTCGTGGGCTGCGTGGCTGAGCTCGTGAAAAAAGGTCTTCTCCTCGGGCGTGGCAAGGGCGATCTCTTTTCTTTTTGGAGAATAATACCCACAGTAGCGGTAATCACCCGGAACAGCCCGGACACTTATTCCCCACTCTCTTGCCCTTTCAAGTAATGGCAAGTCAGGAAGTTCTATTTCCTTATAGTCCAGAGGCTCACCGTCTGTGTCCTCATAGCGGAATACTGGTCGGGACATAAAACCTATCAATGTCTCTTTTTCTTCTCCTGTTTCCTCATCCTCAACCTTTCTGATATAGGGCACAAGGATATGAAAGCATTTTGTTCCTTTCTTGACATAACGGTTGGCGCTGAGCCACTGCTTATAACCCCGCGCATCTGCTGTGCCTGAAATGAACATCAAAATGCGATTCGTGAGTGACCATTTAGTCGAAGGGATATCATCAGCCATTGGATACATTGAATATGCCACTGCCTCCGGTATATCCCCGCTTTTGAACCTCTCTAAAATACCGTCTAAGACCTGCTTGATTCTGTCTTTCATTTTCTCACTCCTTTCTTTTTGGTGTTTTAAAACGACAAAAGCCCTCTGACGTTACCTTCAGGGGGCTTTTGTTATGGTTGTTGATTGAGTGGCTTATTTCTCCCTTTTGTACGGTATGATATCAATAAGTTCATAAACGTCCTGCCAGGCTCCATCACATTCACTGCAGCCCATCTCCTGAAAGGCCTTGCTCGCTTCTATTTGTATAAAGCCTCCCTGGACTGATTCAGCCTCACAAAACGGGCATGAGAGACCTTTGCCTTTTATGTAAGATTCTTTGTCTATCATGACTTTTCTCCTTTCATTTTTTTAGTTAACGCTTTAGGCAAACCCTGCTTGAAGATCAGGATTCGCAGCCTTTTTGTGTCTGTGTTTAGATAATTCTGAATCCGCCCATCCCTGCGCTTTCCTTATTTGTTCAATCTCTGAGGCCTTACGTACCTCCCATGCCTCTTCAATCTCGCAGTCAACTTCAAGCCAACTGTTGAGTTTCAGGGCTTTCAATTCACTGAACGAGATGTATCCCCATTCAGCCATCTCATAGTCATTGTTCAGGATGGCAAATCCCCAGAACAGGTCTTCACCGTCATACTCCGCGATGTACCAGTCACATCCTGCAATAAAAAAATGCAGGTGGATCAACTTGTCTTTAAGTGTAGTATTTTCGGTCTCGTATAGTTTTGGTATCTCTGCCAGCCTTATTTTGTTTGGTATGTTCCACATATTTCTCACCTCCAATTTCTAATAAAGTTTAATCTGCTGACCACAGAACAGGCAGCATATAATCCCGAAGTCGTTAAAGTCCTCGCCTTCTTTCAACACCCTAACCTCATACTCATTCCCGCAGGCCTCGCAGTTGAGCTTGAAGCCTTGTGTCTCAAATTCCTTCTTAAGGTTTAGATAAATGTTGTGCCTTTCATCCCTCTGCCTCTGTTCAGCCCATCTGGTAATCAGTTCTTTGTGCAACTCAACAATGCAGGTGAGCTCCCGTTTTATGTCTGCCTTTGTGTAACCTGTTTCCCGGTAAGGCTCCTCATGACATGGATAGGTGCCGTTAAAATATCTGTGTTCACAGTCGAAATGCCTGATGAACACGCCCGCAAAGCTTTCAGGCCTGCTATAAGTTGCCTTAAACCCGTTGATGTTGTAATGGGCGATAAAACCGCAGTAGAGATTCAGGAACTGGTAAACCTCCTTGTTCATCAACGATATGTCACGGGATTCTATGATCTGCCTGAAATTCCTCACAACCGGAAGCTTGCCTATAGGTTTTCTGTCTGAAGCTTTCATTAATTCCATTTGCATAAGATCACCTCCTAAAAACAAAAGAGCCTCTCAAATCCTGAGAGGCTCTTTTGGCTGGTTTAAAATAACTGGATACAAATTTACATATGGATATAATAGGTCACCACTTTCTTAACTTAACGCGTCTTCTGAATCTATTAAAACGCTCTGATACTGCCTTTCAAACCATTCTTCCTTTGTCGTTTTGTATATCTTGATAATCATCACCCTCCTTTCAGATAAAAAGTCGCCCTGGTAACAAGGCGGCTTTTTTCACCCTGATCATGCATACAGGTCTATGAACAGTCCACAAAAGGGACAGTGCCTGTAGCCAAAATCGTTCCAGTCTTCACCTTCTTTTAGCAGCTCTATCCGGTAGATATTTCCGCAGCTGGAGCAAACTTCTGCTTCCTCTTCCTGCATTTCCTGGTTCATAATTTCTTCTGCCATATAATTTCCTCCTTTCAGAAAAAAAGGCCGGTTACAAAACTCGGCCAGATCAAGAGTTATGCCTAAGTAATTCCGCTTCATGCCTTAAGGACACAGTGACCATCCACAGTAGCGGCAGAAAGGGCACCCACCAGCGCGGTAAACGATTTCCCCACAATCAGGGCATCGCTCTTTTGCGTCTTTCCCCTGGGTCTTTAGAACTTTCCCTACTGCTTTTTCTGAGGGCCTGGATCCCTTTTTCAATTGCATTCCTTTGTCTGTTAAATTCATTGATCAATCGCCTCCTTTCTTCAAAGTTTTGGGTTTTTCGTATACGGGCTTCTGTGACATGAAGCCCAACCACTGCCATCAGGAGCGTTGCTCCGAATTCCTTTGCCGGTGTTGTTTGTCCCATGGAAGCCATCAAATCCTGCCTGACTCTCATAAGCTCCTGTTTAAGTTTTAGAAGCATGCTTGTTTTCACCTCCTTTCTCTTTGTTTAGTCTTTCAAAAAGCTTAATGTTAGGCCTCAAATGTGAGAAAAATCGGGACATAGGTCTGGCTATAAAAAACCCGTCTCCCGACGGAGACAGGCATACAAAGTGGCTCCAATGTTTCTGTAATAGTCGTTTGCCAGAGGTTTGGTTTTTTGGTGAGATGTACGGTGCGCCTTACACTATGAAATCATCCGCAACCGGTACATTTGTTCGGTCAGTATGAATAGGGTAAGATATGTGATTAAAGGATGGGGGGATTGTTGAGGAAGTCTTTTGCAAAGACTATCCGGATATTTTCTTTATCCGGGATAAGGAGATCCTTTAGGAATTCTTTGATCCTGATTTCGGTCTCGCGGTTGGTGGTCACCACATATTTATAATCAGCCCTGTATTTTCCCAGCTTGGTGAGGTTGGCCTGAATGTTTGATTTCCCGGTTTCCATCTGTATGGCCATAGTTTTTTCGGTTGTCTCTACCACCATGTCGATGTCATCCTTTTCAACAAACGTGAAGCCTTCGTTGCGCAGGTAGTGTTCCTTTATCTTTTCAAGATAGTACCTGTGCTCAAGGCCTCCCCGGCCCCTGTGGGCGACCTTTTTTCCCAGGGTGTTCTTTCCTCTCATTGTCAGGTCATAAAGCCGGTTGCCGTCAATGGTGAGTGGGATTATGAGTTTATGGGCTATCAATTCCTCGGTCATCTTGTAGCCGTGGGAGACCTTGATTCCCAGGTCCTTAAACCTTTTTACAAGGCCTAAAAGGGGTTTTAGGGCAATATTTTCGAG
>JAIVXD010000106.1:0-7740 GCA_048636195.1 Anaerolineales bacterium | reverse complement strand
GGCTATACTTTCTATTCTCGCGCAAATCATCTGCTTCCAGATCTTCAACAACTTTTATGCCCCAGGACCGCACTTTGTCTAAATTGTGATGAATCGTAGCGGCCGAAGAAACAGACATTATGACTTCTGCCTCCTGCGCCCGCTGCTTTAATACTGCTGATATGGGGCCTCCGCCCATCTCACATCCGGTGATCAAGAGATCCCCTTCAAGGCCTGCCACCTTTTCTGCCATGTACATCACAGGAGATTTAACTACAGCCTTATAGTGCAGTCCTGAATCAATATCATAATAGAGAACATCCATGGTTCCAGCACCAATATCCAGCATTAAAAATTTGCTCATCGATCTTTCTCCCCCTGAACCTGTGAACGTCTACAATATTATTTTATTTCTATCAGATTTTTTAGGCCGAGGTCAAATACAGTGTAGAGCGCCCAGCAATTCTACCCAGGATTGTAAAACAAAATATAGACATTTTGATAAAAGAATTGCATAAGCTGTTTCAGCAATGAAACGATTTATGTCGTAGCCGTTCACGGGTTCAAAGGTTCGGAGTTCAACAAAAAAGAAACGTTGAACCCTTGAACCCTGAACCCGTGAACGCATACTTTTCATGCCTGACAAAAGATTGAAGTCGCGTTTTGAAAACAGAAAAACTGATTTAATCAGGAGGCAATACAAATGCGAAAATGGCCTTGGAAATCCACGTTAGGTACCACGAGGAAGGTACTCTGGAACTTAGGGCTCATTTCCCTTGGAAGCGCGCTCTGTGCCGTGGCCATAAATGGGATACTGGTTCCCAGAGAGTTTTTGAGCGGGGGGTTTACAGGAGCAGCCCTTGTGATTCGCTATCTGCTACCAGCGCTGCCCCTGGGAGGAATCTACCTCGTGTTGAATATTCCACTTTTCGCACTCGGATGGAAGTTCGTGGGTCTGCGTTTCTTTCTTTACAGCATCGCTGGAATGATAATTCTTTCAGGTGCTTTAGAGGTGATTAAAGTGACGTTGCCCATACAGGATAAACTTCTGAGTGTCCTGCTTGCGGGGATCATCACTGGTGTAGGATCAGGTATCATTTTGAGGTCCCTGGGGTCAGCAGGGGGTACAGATATTTTATCGGTCATCTTGCTCAAACGTTATTCCATCCGTCTCGGCACTACCATACTTGCCTTCAATAGTATTATCATGATAACGGCGTCTATCCTGTTTTCCTTAGAAAGGGCCCTTTATACTCTGATTTATTTATATGTCAGCTCTTACGTGATCAACCTGGTAGTGACGGGGCTGAGCCAGAGAAAAGCGGTTCACATCATTTCTCCTCAATGGGAGGAAATTTCCCATGAAATTATAGAGAAAATCCGACGGGGGGTGACAATCACCAGAGGTCGTGGAGGATACACGGGCAGGGAGGTTCAGATCTTGTACGCGGTCGTTAACTTCAGGGAGCTTTCCCGGCTCAAGCAAGTGATACGCCGTGTTGATCCCGATGCGTTTGTTGTGGTTACAGATACTCTCGAAGTAATGGGACATAGCATTGGCAACCAGCCCCACTGGTAAACCCTAATCCGGATAAACCGGAAAAGTGCCTAAAGTGATCTAAAGTGAACTAAAGTGCCTATTTATCCCGCTTGCAGCGGGGAAGTTATGGTAACCACCGAGGGATATATGTTTTTCCCGCCGTTGGTGGGATCAGCTGGGGAACCGCATAAGCTAAAAAAGTTGAAACACCATTCATTCTTCGAAAACCCTTTCTATCACTGGCTTTCCGGGCATTGTAATAAAATCCTTTGGGAACTCCGCTGCCTGGGCTTCACCATGGTTTGGATAAGGTGAAATTCCCGATCTTAACAATTGGCTCGCAACATGGTTACCTGCTTTGGTATTTGGTAGCTATTCAACGATCTTTATGATTCGCACCGAATACTCGATCAGACTTTCTTCCAGGTCATATGTCTGTTTCTTCATCTTTTCCCATTCAATGTTCGATGTTGGACGTTCGATGTTCGATGTTCATTCTTTTCCAGTCCGTCCTGGGCAAAAACAACTTAGCGCTTATGGCCTCAATCCCCCTTCATAAAGGGGGAGGCTGCGTGGCCTTCGAGGACGGAGGTTTGTTGCTACGATAATGCTTACTTCTCACTCAAGGGCTTCGGCGTAACAATTATGTCAATCCGGCGGTTAATGGCGCGCCCCTCCGCTGTTTGGTTCGATGCCAAAGGCCGTGCTGACCCGTAACCGACAGGGAAGATTTTCTCATATGCTAAGGTACCATTAGCCACAAAGTATTCACGAACGGCTTCGGCCCGCTGCTGGGATAGTTTCTCGTTCATCTCATCTGATCCTGTGCTGTCCGTATGCCCTTCAATGACGAGCTCCGGTTCACCAAACGTGCGAATGGCTTGCTGAACCTTGCTGAGCAGAGAGTAATTGTCAGGCATGATAATGGCCTTGCCAACAGGAAATTGGATGGCCCTTAACCGAATCACCAGTGAGTTTCCCTGCTTGTACACTTCCGCCTCGGTCGGCCCAAATTGCCTTCGGACTTCATCGAACAGTCTATTAAACCGCCTCTCGGCTGCCAAACGCTCTTTTGTAGCCTGTTTTTCTCGTGCCAATCGCTCCTTTTCAGCCTGTTCGTCCCGGGTTAACCCCTCCAAAGAGGTAATCTCTTTTTCCATGTCTTTCATTTTTTCCTGCTGAGACTTGGATTTGGCGATTACGGATTGACGATCCCCCTGGAGCACACCAATTGAGCTGAGGATATTCTCGACCTGTGTCTCGAAATCTTTGTCACGCATATCCGGCTCAGAAAGCTTGCTTGATGTCTTATGCAGCATTCCTTCAAACCAGAGTGTGATCTGTTCCGGTTCCATAGTTCGAATTCTTTTGCTCTCATCCATTACTTGAATAAGACGCCGGGCCTGAAAAAGCGTTTCGCCGGACAGCTCATTAATCTTTTCCTTCTGGTAACGATTTCCCGAAATATATGCATCGGTATCACTCAACTGCTTTTGGGCGATTATAAGCGTCTTCGGTGTAATTTTCCTCGCGCCATCGGCCTCTGCCTGATGGATCAGTTTACGGGCTTCTCCAAGGGCCTCATCCTTAATTGCAAGCAACTCAAGTTCATCGAAAGCTTTTATGACCTTTGGACTATTTTTCCGTGCATATTTCAGATTGTTCTCTTCAATCGCTTTTGAAAGCCCGACAAACTGTTTCTCTGCTTTGCCATAACCTTCCAGTTTAGGAGCCCCCACAGCGCGAGCACGCTCGCGGGCTTTAATCGGATCTTTCAGTACGGTTTTAGCGAGTTGGCTTGCCTCTTCAGCTCGCCGGAGTTGGGCACGGCCATCGGCTACTTTCTGCATTATCAGAGAAAGTTCGTCTCCGACCTCTAATCCTTCCTTGGCGTCATTAAGGGATGCCTCGGCCCTGCCAAACCAGGTAGGTGCCAGGACATCAAGTTGATTGCTTCTCGCATTGCTAATCTCTTTATCCAACCGTTTTACCTGCTCTGTGGGATTTTCCGACGTTGAAATTGGCTCCACCTTCAACTCGCTCCCCGCACAGCCCCCTATAAAACACGCAGCAATAAAGAGAACTATCATGATTTTAATATTTTTTCTCCTCAACATGGTCCTGCTCCTTTCGTTAACTCTGTTGTTCCTGCTTTTCTCTTACAATAAATCCGGATGTTCCCACATAAATCAAATACCGCTTGTCCTTTCCTGTGGTCTGAAACGCGGCATTCCCATAGACAGTGCTGACAAGCGGTAATTGAGGCCCATATTTATAAAGATACCGCCAAAGTGGATCGTCTTCATGTTCAACAAGTGAATAGACGGTGTGTGGTTGATTGACCTCTGCTTCAGTGCTCAGATAACGACCTCGAAGACGTGTTAACCTATAGCGGGTGTGAAGCCCAAGAAAGTTAAGCCAACTGTTCCATTTCAAGATATCTCCTTCGATCATCCACTGATCACCCTTCACGAATAGATATCGCGTTTTATGAGAGTGAGCGCAGAAAAAACTTACCAGGCTCATCTTACTGTTCGGCGCCCCGTCTAATGACTGGGTAAAGACCTCAGCCACAGGCTCCTCAACATTAAATACATGATATGCGCGAAGAAAAAAACCAAAAAATAGAACCATTCCAAAAACAGATATCCAAACGGTAATCAACAACAAATTGCGCAAGCTTGCCAATAATCTGAGCGAAACAGCATGTTTCTTAGAAAGAACTCCGATTATCCAACGAATGCGGCGAAAAAGAAAGAACAAAAAAGAAACGAGTCCCAAAAAAATGCCGACCGCACCTGCATAAATGAGATAATTTGAGTCAAACTGAGGGATGGGAATATGCATTTTTACTATTTATTTCGCAATGTCATTGACTTAGGACCAAACACTCCCCCCTTTTAAAAAGGGGCTTCAAGCACCCCCCCTTTGAAAAGGGGGCGGGGGGGATTTAGTAAACCGCTTGAAAACCCCCTAAATTCCCTTTTTAAAAGGGGGACTTTAAAGGAGCGTACATTAATTTTATGACATTGGGTTACTAAGCTTCGCTCACCGTAATTTAATTTCCTTATAAGGCAGACCAAGAGTCTTCGCCAGGGTCTTCATATCATCCTCGAGCGTAACCTCAGTTCCATCCTCCCTCTTGACTCTCGTGGCCTTATCGCCCACTACAAATATCTGGAGTCCTTTCGGATCAAGGAGTCTCCCGGCCAGAATCTCAAGTTCCTCTCTCGATGCTCTGATAAAAGCATCCTGAATTTTTTCGAGCGTGTCAAGAGGCTCCTTACGCATGTAATACCTGCCATACACTTCCACAAGTTCCGAGGGAGTATCCACGTTGAAGACAAAACTGTTTAGTGAATCCAACCTCTTTTGTTCGAGTTCCTCCTTTGGGACATTTTTTCTCAACCCAGTCATAATCTTCACTGTTTCCTGTATCGCCTGACTTGTGCTGTCTCCCTTACAGCCGATGTATCCCACCAGCATTCCTGCCTGCCACTTATAGGTCTGGTAAAACCAGGCCGAATAAATGAGTCCCAGATCAGCTCGCAGCCTGGTGTACATCAAGGAATTATTACCGCCGAATATGTTCATCAGGAGGCTCATCTTCCAGTATTCCGGATGGGTGCGCTTCAGGCTGGGAAGGAGCAATGCCACCTGGGATTGAACCTGACCTGGTTTGTGGATAAGGGCCAATACGGATGGAGTTTGCGCCGGATCGTCGAGTTTCCGCACCGGCACCCTGGACCTTGGCAGAGCCTGAAAAAGTCTCCCCAGGCCTTTCACCACATCGGTCTTTTCAATGTCTCCTGCAACGGCCGCCACAATGTTTGAAGGCACGAGATATTTCTTCAAGAATCCTTTCAGGTCCTCCCGCGTAATGGCAGGGATCGTTTCCAGGCCCTGGAGCGGATCGCGACCATAGGGGTGTCCCTTGAAATGCCAGATCATCCCTTCACGCATGACGACTGCCTGTGCTTTCCCGCCCTGCCTTTTAAGCTCGACCAATGCCTGCTGCTTGACCACCTCGAACACACTGGGATCAAACATGGGCCGTGTGAGAACCTCTTCCAGCAGGGCCAACCCTTTGTCCCAGTCATCTTTCATAACCGAAAGCCTTATTACAGTGTCCTCCTCGCGGACTGAGACCGAGAGCCTGATAGCGTTCTCGTCCAGGACCATGGCCAATTCAGATGGTGAGTATTTTTCGGTGCCGCCGGGAATGAGTGATCCATTGATCAAACCTGGCAAACCAATTTTGTCATCATCAATATCAACTGCTCCGGCCTTAACCAGGAGTGTTAGATCGACAAGGGGAAGTTCCCTGTCTGGCACATAAAACACCGTTGCACCTTCGACCTTTATAGTCTCCGCCTCCGGGTATTTAATTTTGTCCGGCCTCCGCTCGAAGGACAGCGGATGTTTCCAGCCTTCAGGCGTGGGGAAGATTGAGTTGTTCGTGGACGTGTCTGTCTTAATCACCTTTGCTGCGGCCGAACCGGTTATTGACCGGACCTCTGTATAATGCTCCGGCGGGGCATCAGGTTTGCCGCCTGGAATAACATACACACTGGTTCTATTCTCCGTACGGATGTATTTTTTTGTCACCCGTCTGATTTCCTCCGGCGTGACCTCTCCAATCTTTTCAAGGTAGGTAGTCAGGTAGCGCCAGCCAACCTGGACTTCCAGGGTTGCCATGATAGCTGCCAGCGACTCGTTGCTCCGCATCCTGTCCAGAAAATCGCGCTGATTGAGTTTTTTGATCCGTTCGAGCTCACGTCTTGAGACCAGTTCTGTTTTCATTTTTCCCACTTCAGCGAGTAGAATTTCTTCCAGCCCTTCACATGCCTTGATGTAGGCATGACGTTTTTCCTCCACAGTAAGATTTTTGTCTTTAAGTTCATCCGGCTCATTGGGCGAGCCTCCCAGGGCAACCATGCCGGCATAACGGTTGTCGGGGTTATAGGCCCATGCCTGGATAGCCCGGCCTTTATTGACAATATTTTGGGTCATGCGAGCACTGCGGCCGTGGCTCAAAATCATAGTCATGGCGTCAAGGGCATAAAAATCTTCCATTCCCATACTCGCCGTGTGGAAACCGATCCTGACAAGGGGCGTTCGAGCCCCCTTCAAAAAGCGGACACTCTCACGCGGGCCTTGCTGGAGTGGTTCTTTTGTCACCTGTTCGGGCGCGCGTTTTCCCGCTGGATATCTCGAGAAATAGATCTTAGCCAGCCTCCGGGCTTCTTCGACTGTTACGTCACCCACCAGCACACAAACAGCGTTCGTTGGGTTGTAGTATTTTGCGTGAAATCCCATGGCATCCGTGGTGTTATACTTTTCCATATCGGCCTTCCAGCCAATGGTTGGATTTCTGTACGGATGGGCAATGTAGGCAGTGGTATTTAGATCGAGCCAGGCAGCGCCCTGGGGATTATTGATATACCGAAAGGCCCACTCCCTCTGAACTACTTCTTTTTCCACATAAAACTCACGCCAGGAGGGCTCGAGCAACTGTTCACTCACTATTGAAAACCATTGTTCGAGCATGTCAGACGGAACTGATGCCATGTACTGAGTCTGGTCTTTACTTGTAAAGGCGTTCACGCCCACGGCGCCGTTCTTTCCAAGCTGGGACGAAAAGGCCTGAGGAACGTAGATCTTTTGCACCTCGCGCCGGAGGCTATCCATTTCAGCGAGTTTAGTCTTAATGAGCATCTGATCGGGCTTTCGCTTGCGCTCCTCCGCCAGGATAACCTGGTAGGCTGCCTCGATTTTTTCCTGCAGCTCCTGGTCCTTTTTGACATCCAGGGTGCCAAAATTTTTCGTTCCCTTAAACATCATGTGCTCAAGCAGATGAGCAATTCCGCTTTTACCGGTCTGCTCAAGCGCGGATCCCGCGCGGATTGCAACCCGGCAGGCAACCTGAGGCGTGGTCGGACGCTCCACGATCAAAAACAACATGCCATTTTTTAGCGTGAACTCTTTGACACTCAGCTTTATGTCCTGAGTTGGATCTTCAGCCAGGCACATACCTCCGGCCGCTAACAATAAAAAGATCCCAAAAATAAAATTCTTAACAAACCGCACGGATAATTCCTCTCAAAGTTATTGAGCCTCTCTCAAATATAGTCAGTCAACTACCACCCCTAAAAGGGTCAAAATATGTAACTGGTTCAAAGTTCAATGGTTCAAGGTTGACGGCATCGTAAAAAGTCAAA
>JAIVXD010000105.1:0-7929 GCA_048636195.1 Anaerolineales bacterium | reverse complement strand
GTGAAATGGGGACGCCTTTGGGGAACTTGGTTGTGCCGCCGGTATAAAGGACCTCTGCCGTGTCGGTCTCGTCCTTTTTTATGGGAGGAAGTTGGGAATGCCGATCAGATGCGTATACCATTTTCTTAAAAGAAAGGGTGGTCTCGTCCTTTGAAATCTTTCCTTTCGGCACCTTGTCAAAGGCCCAGCCAAACAGCCTCTTCCACCATGGCAGGAGATCCGATAGTTTTGTTACAATGGCCTTTTTTAGCCCTGTTTCCGTGAATGCCTGTTTGACATACCCATAGTTCGCATCGGAGCAGATGACATATTCTGCTCCACTGTCGTTTGCAATATACTGGAGATCATGGGCCGTATAAATCGGCGTGATGGGAACGGCCTCAGCCCCTGCCCTCTGAATACCCAGCCAGGCAATAACCCACTGAACACTATTGGGGATATACATGATCACCCTGTCCCCTTCCTGAATACCCTCACCCCTTAGGGAGGATGCGAAATTCTCAGCAAGCTTAAGTATCCTGTCGTAACTGAAGCGTGTGCCCAGATAGACGATGGCGGTATTGTTGCCAAATTTCGCCGCTGCTGCGGAAAAGGCGTCGAATATACTGTCACTGGAGTTTTGAGAAACTATTGTCATTTCTTAATTGGGTTTAAGGTTTGCATTTACTAAAGAAAAAAATGTCAAATTTTAAAGCTCGAGCCAATTTCAAAACGTCCCCTTTTGCCCAATATCTGCGTCAGGCTCAAATTTTAATCCTCGAAATACTCAATGTATTCCTGTGGTTAAAATTTTCGCCTTCCTTGATCTTGAACAAAATTGAACATTTTGAAACTGCCTCGCTCAAAAGTCAAATGAATGTTAAATGTCAAATGTTAAAACTATTTCAGCGTTGGGATTTTCGATTTCATTTGTCATTTGTGTTTGGGCATTTGGAATTTATTACGGCACTCCCAGATGATGCTCAACTTGGTAATACGCGGACACAAATCCCATTATAGTCAAACTTTATAAACCCCTATACCCCAAAATACGCTGCTTTTATCTCCGGATTATCCATGAGTTCCTGACCTGTACCGGTTAGCGTCAACATCCCATTTTCAAGAACATAGCCATAATCTATCATTGGCAAAACTGGTCGGGCGAACTGTTCGCTCAAAAGAACAGTAATACCAGAATCATTCCTGAGGCCCTTGACCGCTTCAACTAACAAATTCTGCATCATGGGACTGAGACCCAAAAGGGGTTCGTCCAGCAACAGCAGTGTTGGCCTTGCAACCAGGGCCATGCCGACAGCCAGCATTTGCTGTTCGCCGCCGCTCAAAAAACCCGCCTTTCTGGATTTTAAATCCACGAGTGCAGGAAACAGATTAAAAACATAATCGATCATTTCCCGAACGCGGGATGTTTTTTTCAGGTAGCCGGCAATCTTGAGGTTTTCAAGCACGTTGCTTTCAGGGAAAATGGGATGCCTCTCGCGACACAGAACAATTCCTTTTTTTACTCTGTCATTCGGCTTGGTCTCTGTGATATCTTCTCCATTAAAAATCACCTTCCCATAGACGGTAATCCTTTCGCCGCCTCTTCGTTTTTCCTTGATTCGCATGTCAATAATAAGACCTGAAAGGGTGTTCATCAGTGTTGTTTTACCGGCGCTGTTTGAACCGACGATCCCAACAATCTGGCCTTCCTTCACTTCCATGCTGAAGTCATTGAGGGCTAAGGCATTTTCAAAAAAAACCATTAAGTTCTCTACTGAAAGCATAGATATCCTTTAAAATGAATTGTGAATTGAGGAATTTAAATTGATGAAGTCGTAAAAAGTCGCTATTGAAGTCATTGCGAGCGTAGCGAAGCAATCTCATTGGATGTAATATCTTGAAATTAGGAGATTGCTTTGTCGCTTCGCTCCTCGCAATGACGGGTAAATTGACTTTTTACGAAATCATCAAAATTAAGGAATTCCCAAATTCCTTAATCCCTAAATCCCCAAATTCTTCATTCTGTCTCACTTCCCAGGTAGGCGTTTTTAACAGCTTTGTCCTCCATAACCTCTTTTCCCGATCCTTCTGCGATCTTTTTGCCATAATTCAAGACCATAACCCGGTCTGCAATGCGAAACAGTTCTTTGAGGCGGTGCTCGATCATGATGATTGCCTTTCCCTGAAACCTGAGTTTTTCAATAATTGGTACAATGCTTGCCACTTCTGCAAGACTCAGGCCTGAAAAGAGCTCATCAAAGATGACCAGGTCAGGCCTCAGGGCAATGCATTTGGCAAGTTCAAGCCTTTTCAGGTAGCCCTGTGGAAGTGAACCGGCCAACTTGTAAGATACATGGGCATCCCGTTCAAACCCCACTTCTTCTAAGAGATCAAGGGCCACTGCGTCCCGGTCCCCATATTTGCCACCCGCCAGTTTCTTTACCCTGGGAGAATAAAGCGGAACAATCAGATTCTTAAAGGCAGGCAGTTGGTAAAAAGGCCTGACCATCTGAAAAGTCCTGGCAATACCCAGGCTCACGATCTTATAGGGAGCCCATCCTGTGATGTTTTTGCCCCTGTATTCTATTCTTCCCGAATTGGGTTTTACAAAGCCGGTTACAAGATTTACCAGGGTGGTCTTCCCCGAGCCGTTAGGACCTATGATGCCTAACAGTTCACCTTCTTTGAGTTCAAAACTCACGGAGGCTACGGCCATAACGCCGCCGAAGGATTTACTGACACCTGAGACCTTAAGCAGTGGGATTAAATCATTCATTCAATTTCTACCCATCTTTCAAACTGATGATACTTCCTCTGCATATAAGGGAAGATGCCTTCAGGCAGGCCAACTATAAAAATCACAAGGAATATACCGTAAAAAACTATCCTGAGTGCACCGAGGGCGCGCAGTATCTCTGACAAAGGGACCAGGATAAAGGCCCCAAGCAGGGGTCCGGCAAAAGTTCCCATCCCTCCCACTACCGCCGATGCCACCGGCAAAAGTGAGTAATCAAGGGCAAAACCCGGCATACCTGCAAACATATCCACATGAGTCCCGAACGCACCTGCAAAAGAGCCCACCGAGGCCCCCAAAAAAAGGATCTGTGTCTTATACCAGTAAATATTAATCCCGGCACTCATCACGGACCGATCGTTATCGTTAATGCCCCTTACGACCAGGCCATAGTCAGAATCGATAATTCTTCGGAATCCAAAAAGTGCGATTAAAAGCGCAATCTGAATTACATAGAGTGACATCAATGGGCTGGGAAAAGGGGTAAGACCTGTGAGGCCCTCTGTTCCACCAAGTATACGGGTGGCTTCCACAAGCCTCATAAGCATAAGAGGAAGGACCAGCGTTACCATGGCAAAATAAATACCTCTTAACCTCAACACAGGGAGAAGCAAGATCGTGCATAAAAGCCCGCCCACAACCGTTGCAACGGGTATTGTGAACAGTGGAGACCAGCCCCAGTAGTAGTTTAGGGCGCCTGCCACATATGAGCCGATGCCGTAAAAAAGTGACTGGCCCAATGAGACCAGCCCTGCTGAAATGAGAAGGTCCCAACTGATGGCAAGGAGCGCATAGACCGCAGTAGAGATGAAGACTTCCTTCCAGTAGGGACTCAAAAAAGGAGCGACACCCAGAAGGCCCACTACCGGGATGGCCCTCGGCACGAGCAGATAAAGCATTTCCCGATAGGAAGACAGGGCAAAGATATCTTCGGAGCGTGCCTTTATGCCGCGGTCTATTCTTTCCTTGCGTCTTTTCATGGAATCAAATTGGGACACAGATCACCGCGGATTTCCGCAGTAAATATTTTCACTAAATGCATTGTTGGAATACGGGAAACGTCAGTTAGTTTATTGGTTAAATCCTGTCAATCTGCGTTTATCTGTGTCCAAAGAAAAGTTCCTTAAATTCTCTCTTCAAGCTCCTTTTGATGACTGAAGAGTCCCGAAGGTTTGACCACCAGAACAACTGCAATGGCTATCAGGCTGACAAGCATCATCCAGTGTGGTTCCAGGTAATTGGCCGTAAAGGTCTGTGCATACCCGATCAATACACTGGCAACCAGAACTCCGACTGTGCTACCCAGCCCGCCCACAATACAGACCGCCAGGGCATTGATTAAAACTTCATAGCCCCCTTCCACGGCAATGGTGCCCAGGGGAAGTATGACAATGGCGGCAATGGCTGCAAGACCCGCTCCAAAGGCCATTGAAAGTGCGCCTATACGATCGGAATCAATGCCAAAGGTAAGCGCTGTCCTCTCATCCTGGGCAATGGCACGAAAGGCCAGCCCAATTTTAGTATGATGCGTAAACAGATACAGACATAACGTCAATCCTACAGCAATGAGGGCAATGATCAGCCTTTGATAGTCTATATAGACATCCCCAATGGCAACACTGCCGTCAAAAAAGACCGGAAGGGTATACTTGAACCCGACAAAATCAAAATATCGAAACAGCTCCATTATGGCGAGTCCGAGTCCGAAGGTGGCCATGACTTCGGAAAGGGTAAGTCCCTTCACCCTGAGAATAATCAGGTAATACATTGCAAGACCGACACAGGAGGCACACAGAATGGAGATGAGTACAGAGAGCAGATATGGAAGTCCAAGGGAATTCAGGAGAATCCAGGTCAGAAAACCGGAAAAAATATAGATGGCTCCATATGCGAAGTTGGCCACCCCGCTGATACCGAATGTCAGGTTAAAACCCAGGGCAACGAGGGCCAGGATACAGCTATTAATGAAACCGTAAACAAGGGTGCCGAGAAGCATAGAAAAATCCTATTAAAATCAATTTGTGCGTTGCGTCAAATGTTGATATAGCCGCAAAAAGGCACAAAATACACAAGTAATAATTTACATATTGGAAATCAAATAGTTATGGGCGTTAAAAATATAATTTGGACTTTTTACAAGCTTATCAAATGTTAGTTCGCAATAAATCCGGGCTGTGTTAGGAAAATCCCCCTCAATCCCCCTTTTCAAAAGGGGGAAGACGTCGGAATGCCCGGGCTTATTGAGAACTTACGTGCAAATCGCCTAAATATATTTATTCACTTTAGTCACTCTACCAGAGGGCTATTTTGCAGATTTTAGCCCTTCAGGGAGCTGTATTTTTCCCTCAGCAACCGATTCAGGGTAAACGATGACTCTTTTCCCGGGGGCACGCCATTGAATCATGCATCCCATGGCCGTTTCATTTGGGTCTTCGCCATAGACAACCTGATGTCCGTCATTGAACCGGATACGGCCCATGGCTCCCATGCGATCTGTTTTTTCCAGCTCAGCCACAACCTTAGCTCCATCAATGGACCCGGCTCTTTCTATGGCCTCTTTAAGAACATACACCATTTCATATGCAGGGGCCGGAGAATGACCGGCTTCGATGGGCTTCCCGTATTTCTTCTCGTAGTTATTATAGAATTCCACAGACTTGGGTACCTTGGGAACCGGGATATTGCCGATCTCAAAGATGACGTTAAGCGCTCCATCAATCTTTCCGTCAAAAGACTTCCACGCTGCAGGTCCTGCCAGAGGTGAGATAAAACCGGCCACCAGTGCAGGGATCCTCATGGACTTCCATTGTTTGACCAGGATACCGCTCTGGGGCATATCAAAGATGGGAAGAATCACTTGCGCCTTTTTGGCCTTAGCCTTCATCAGGCCTGAAGAAAAATCAGAAGCTCCGGTGGGATAGGCCTGCCGGCCCAATACTTCCCAGCCCATCTTGTCAAATACGAGCTTGATCATTAGATCACCTGTCGCCCTGGCCCAGGCAACATCCTGGTTCATGATAAACACCTTGTTGAACCCGAATTGTTTGTTCAGATAAGCCATGGTTCCACCAAGGTACTTGATCAGGTAGACCGCATTCAGGCAGGTCCTGAAGGTATACTTATACTTCTCCTCGCCGCTCTTCACCTTTTTCTCCATGCCAGGCGACATGGCAGTTCCGAGAATCATGGGGATCTTATATTGCCCGACCACATCCATACAGGCAAGGGCGCATTCGGACCTGAAAGAGCCAAAAACAATAAAGTTGGCCTTATCCTCTAAGATGAGTTTTTTGTGGGCCCTGATAACATCTGCGACCGGGACCCCTGGTTCTGCTCCTCTGGAATCTATGGCTACAACCTTAAAAGGACGCTTGACCCCGCCAACATCGACTCCGCCTTTAGCATTAATCTCTTCAACGGCCATGTTCACGCAGGCAAGGCCCTCCTTACCCTCAAGAAACCCAAGGGAAGTGGGTACACCAAGGATGACCGGTTCAGCCGCACATACATAATGGCCTGGATTTCCCCAAAGAAAAACTACGGACAACAAAACACCAATAACCCATACTCTCTTTTTCATCATCATCCCTCCTTTGCTTTGGGAAGCTCCTTATACTTCAAAGGAGTTACCCGGGAAAAAGGTTAAAAATGATTTCCTCAACCTACACTAATACTTTCCAAGCACACGCTGCGCAATAATTATTTTTTCTATCTCCTTGGTTCCCTCATATATTTCAAGCACCTTTGCCGCCCTGTAAAAACGCTCGATGTCATGATCATTCATATAGCCATAGCCACCGTGGAGCTGAAGTGCCTCATCAACTACTTCAACAGCCGTCCGGGCCGCAAACCATTTTGCCATGGCCACGGTTTTGGTATCAATCCTGTCATTGTCCACCATCCAGCAGGCCTTGTGTGTAAGGGTGCGGGCAAGTTCTATCATGGTGGACATCTCAGCCACTTTTAACTGGGTTATCTGAAAGGACGCAATTTTCTTTCCGAACTGCTCCCGGCTCTTGACGTGTTCTATGGCCATATCAAGGGCACCCTGGGCTAAACCGACACCGTGGGCAGCCACATAGGCACGGGATCGGTCAAAAAACTGCATCAACTGGTAAAAACCCTGTCCCCTCACTCCCAGCAGGTTTTCTTTCGGTACCCTGACATCGGAGAAAAAGATATTAGCCGTATCAGAGGCCCTCAGGCCCATTTTTCCTTCTATCTTGTCCGATTCATACCCGGGCCTGTCTGTTTCAACAACCAGGATACTGTGCCGCCGGGATCTGGATGCCTCTTCCGGTTCTGTCAGGCAGAATACCAGGAGGAAATCAGCCACGCTGCCGTTTCCTATCATGACCTTGTTGCCATTGATCACATATTCATCCCCTTCCAGTACGGCGGTTGTGGTGGCGGCGGCGGTATCGCTTCCGGCATCCGGTTCTGTGATTGCAAACCCCATGATGGCCTTTCCCTGGGTCAAGGAAGGCAAATACTTGTTTTTCTGTTCTTCTGTTCCAAATAAAAGAAATTCCTCGGCCCCAAAGCTTACCGAGCAGAGTTCCTGGCCAATGCCGGGGTCCACCTTCCAGAATTCTTCCAGGATCAGGGCATGCTCCAAGAAACCCAGCCCGGCACCGCCGTAGTCTTCATCAATGAAAACCCCGATAAAACCCAGATCACCGGCCTTCTCCAATAGGGAGCGGGGGAACTCCTCGTTGAGATCACAATCTCTCGCGATCTCCCTGAATTCCCCCACCGCAAATTCACGGGCTGCTTTTTGAATGTCCTGTTGTTCTTTGGAGAGCTCAAAATCCATATATGTTACAAGGACCCCCTTTTAATATCCCTAACATATGAAAAAAGAGCATCGCGTGTCAAGGGGCGCAGGGAAACGATCAGGGAAACGTCAAAGTAGAATGTAACTTGGCCAAATAGATGTATTTTCAAGACGACTAAATCCGAAATACGAATACCCGCCTGCCATTGCCCTTTATGCGTAACGTTGAATGTTTATTCCTTTTTCACACCCTAATGTAGCTGAAACATCCTGAACAAAGAGGCATGGGCGGGCAGGTCGAAATACGAAACAATATCAAAATTCTAATATCAAATGACCAAAACATTTCTGGTACTTATACAATATTTACAGGATATTG
>JAIVXD010000104.1:0-7938 GCA_048636195.1 Anaerolineales bacterium | reverse complement strand
GAAACCCAGAAAGATACAGACCAAGCCTTTTAACCAGCGTAATTCTAGAACATTATTCCCCACCATTAAGAGCACACCCATAGATAATATGTAAAGCATACCCGCTCCTATCTGGGCAAATAAGCTCGCCCGCTGATTTGCTAAAGGAATCCAATCGATGTTTCCGGATATTAAGGAAACTATGGTCGCTATTATCATCAACAAAGCGGGTGCATTTACTCTGGAAGGAGCCAAATGTACATCTTTTTCAATGACGAACATGCGGAGAAACCATACTCCAAGAAGGCTTATTGTCAGAAGAAAGCCTTGTCCGTAAAAATTGCGGCACAAATTCGGACGAGACCTGCTCGGCTGGGTAACCCTGATCCTTTGACAATCTTTTTGACACCACCGGCAACTTTTTGTATTATACTGGGTAAACCGGTGGCGCAGCAACTTACCACTAATGAAATCGCAAATTTAACCAAACAGAAGCAGGTTCAATCTTAAAACCGGAATAATGGACAAACACAATAACCGCCCGGACCTGCCGCAAAACCGCCGCCCCGGCCTTGTCCTCGTCCTCCCCGGCCAACGCCACCACCGCCTCTACCTGTTTTGGGTCCTTGTCCTCTTGGACCTGTTCCGTCTCCTCTTGGCATTTTCCTTTCCTCCTTTAGTCTGTCGTTCCCTATTTATAGAGAGTTCGGATCATCTTTTTTGTGGAATTGAGGGCATCCTGGATACGGTTCTTGTGAAACATCCACCGGGCCCATTGCTGCCCATTATACAATATATAGAGCACAAACCATGCCATTGCCTCCCTCATGAAAAAAAGCCAATACAGGGCTGCTGATATTTAAACCCGTGTATTGGCCTATCTGACCGCTGATCATAGAAGGATATTACTAAGAGAAGCCCCACACTGTAGTGGAGCTTTACTGCATGATTTTTAGGTTTAATCTGCCAACAGCGAAACCATATTTAGGAATTCCCCAATTCTGTGTTGACTCGCTCCGGGGCTTGTTTGATGATAAGATGATCGCGAACCCCAAAAAGATTATCTTTAGGCTAATAGTTTTTAAAAAAGCGCTTTTCTGCGTCGGCAGTGCCAATTAAGATCATCTCGTCGTTTTCACCAAGAGGAATTGATGGGTCGGGGTTAATATTTAATTCGCCCTTTGTGTTAATGGCGATCACACTGCAGCCCGTTTGTTTCCGGATTTGATTTTCAATAAGAGATTTGCCCACAAGAGATGAGTGCACCGCCGCGCGGAAAATATTCAGCCCCTCTTCAAACATCAAAACCTCATCCGGTTTCAAGAGATTAATTATGGTGTTGGCGCCCATGGAAGCATATGACATAACCAGGTCGGCTCCCGCCTTATGCAATTTGGAAATATTTCTGTCCAGGTTTGCCCTGCTGATAATCTGGATGTCGGGTCGTAATCGCCGGCAATAAATGGTGAGATAAATATTCATAGCGTCATTATGCGTGGTAATTATGACGGACGGCGCCTCTCGTATGCCAGCTTTGCACAGGGTATTGATATCCGCAGCGTTCCCATGAATATACTTTTCATTGTTTTCAATGAATTTCGGATTTTTCTCCACAACCTGATAAGCAATTTGACGCTCTTCCAGGGTCTCTGCTGCGGCACGCCCGACACGGCCTCCACCTAATATCAGGACAGGTGCATTGGCGGTGTGATAAATGCGATAAACGCAGAAGATCTCATCATATTTTTTGAGCTGTTCAGCAGATCCAGCCAGTAAAAGGACGGTTGAGGAATTGATTCGAGTCTGGGGCTGGGGGATTTCAAATCTGCCTCTCTCCCAGATACCGACGACTGTCAAGCCGGTTTTTTCCCGTAGATTACTTTCAATAAGGGTTTTTCCTTCGAGAGGTGTCCTCATTGCAGGGGCTTCAGCAATAAGAAGCTGATCGAATCTTCCGATGACGTTCGCACCCATGCTCACCCCAAGCGTTCTTCGGGCCAGAGATTTCCCGAGCATCTTCATGAATTGAAAGACGTGAGTACTGCCTGCAAGCTGAAGAATGTCAATGGAATCATCCGCATCAGCATTGGTAATGATGGGTACTTTTTCTGATATCTCCCTTATGGTAAAGGCTATGTTTGTATTCATCATATCATCATTGTTGGCAACCACCAGGGCAGCGTTTTGTATGCGAAGGCGTTTATATGTCTCCGGATCACCCGGATCACCCACTACAACTTTGTAGTTCAAGTCGTAAAGCTCTGATGCGCGCTGAAAATCAGTTACGATAATGGCATATTCGTGATTATATTGATTCAGTTTTTCAACAAGATTTATGGTAATAGGGTCAAAGTTTGTCAGGATCACATGGCCTGATGTATCTTCCGGCAATTCACGCGGTGTCCTCGCTCTTGATTGGGCCTCGAGCCACGGTGCGTAAAAAAATTGTATGAAGGTAAAAGGGAGCATGACGAGCAAGAAAACAATCCCGGATATAAGGACAGCCAATGTAAAGACTTTGCCTAAATCGCTTGTAAAAGTGATATCACCGAAGCCAAGCGTGGACATCACAGTGAGAGTCCAATAGAAACCTGTAATCCAGCTAAATTCTCTATCTTCAAAAACCATTATGAAATGAAACAGGATACTGTATATTATGACAATAGCCGTTAAGACTAAAAGAAACTTGAACAGGAGTTTGAGGTTTCTCTTCGTTGTCCTGCTTCGAACAAAGTAAATTACCTGGGCGGGAATAAATTTCATCAAAAAGAGCCTCCATATAATCTGGCCGGTATCACAATAAGGCACAGCCGGTTACTCAAATCGCCTCTGCATAGTTCCCTGTTCAAAGGTTATAATCTATTGATATCCATTGCTTTACAGCACAACACCCAGATTAACCTCTTTCACCCATTGGGTGAAACATGAGTGTTGTCTCTGTTCCTGCCCGCCGGACGGAAGGCGGGGAGGAATCATCCTTTTGATATCAGACAGTTAGGACTCTTCAACCGGGAACCGTGAACGTTGAACCGCTCAACCTAGGCCTAATGAATGCAAAGCAAGGCAGACTGTTACAAAACACCTTTTCTTAACACAAGGTCTGACAGCGAAATCATCCCCAACAGTTCTCCCTGGGCTTCCACAGGCGCTCTCCTCATGCCTACTCGATACAAAAGCCGCGCCACATAACGGATATCCATGTCGGGTGGCACTGTAATGACCGGTTTTGTCATAATCTCGTAGACGTTGGTATCATCCGGGGGACGTCCGGGAGCTATGACTTCCCGCACCAGATCCGGGACGGTAACAATGCCCCAGGCGTCGCTCGGATCGCGTTTGTTCACAATCAAGGCTGTGACATTTTCGGATCGCATCTTGGCGATGGCCTCACGGACTGTGGCCATACCATCTATGGCCACCACATTCCGGCGCATGACATCTTTGGCTTGAACAATGGGTGTTTTGACTTGCATCTTTATTGTGTCCTCCCTGCCCGTTCTTGGTTTTTCCTGTCGAGCATGTTTCAGAAGATTCGCCTATCCTGAAATCCGGAGTCCGGATCCCAGTCTCCGAATTCCGAGGTTCAAAAGTACTCTTCTCGAACCTCTTCCTTGAAACGCTCCATCTGGCTTTCAAGGCCAGCCACCTGGTCCACCGGCAATACGAAAGCGATACCAGTTCCAGGCTTTTTAAAGTGTCCGGCTTCGTAGATTGCTTTCATAACCGCTTCCACCAGGTGTTCCTCCAACAGGAACATGACCAAATCTGTCTGTGCCTCTAAGGTCAGCCCAAAAAAGGTCTTTGCCTCATGAATGCCCGTACCGCGCGAAGGAGTAATTGTGGCGCCGGTGGCGCCGGCCTCCTTTGCCGCATCCACGATACTATCGGTCACATCGGTCTTCACGGTCGCAATGATTACCTTGAATCTCATGTTATCCCTCCTCGGTGGACTTGCGACGTATCCCGGTCCACCACTGGGTAAACTGGGCATAACCCATCACTGTTATTACTGGAAATAGGCTTGCGAAGGCGATCAGGCCAAAGCCGTCCAGGGCTGGGTTGCGTCCCGGTATGGTTGCCGAGAGACCCAGGCCTAAGGCCGCAACTAATGGAACTGTTACTGTGGACGTGGTTACCCCTCCGGAATCGTAAGCAAGGGGAACGATGGTTTTTGGCGCAAAGATAGTCTGTACCACCACTATCAGGTACCCCGCTGCGATATACAAAAAGAGGGGCGTCCCGGTAATGATCCGGAATGTCCCTAATGCAATCCCGATCGCTACCCCAAAGGCCACAACAAGCCGCAACCCCCACTGGCTGATGGTGCCTCCGGAGACCTGATTCGCTTTATAGGCAACAGCAATGAGCGCAGGTTCTGCAATGGTGGTGGCAAAACCGATTAATGCTGCAAACACATAAACCCAGGCGTAAGCCCGCCATTCCGGATTATCAGGTGCCATCTCGCTTCCGAAAACAAACCCCGGGGCCGAGAGCTGCTTCGCCATAATCTTTCCCAACGGAAAAAGGGCTTTCTCCAATCCCACAAGGAACAGTGTGAGCCCTATCAGCACACAGCCGAAGCCCACAATCACCTGACGCAAGTGGGGGATAGGCTGGCGCAGTACGATATACTGGAAACCCACTATGAGCGCCAAAACTGGAAAAACATCCCTGCAAGTAGCCACAAATGTCTGTGCAATTTCAAGCAACATGTGCATCTACCAGGCGATTTTAACGCCGAAAACTATCATACCAAAGCCCAAAACAAAAATCATGGGAAACAGTGAGGCAAAAGCAATCATGCCAAAGCCGTCCACCATGGGGCTGCGGCCCCGGATAGAGGAAGCAAGGCCAACCCCTAAGGCGGTGACAAGGGGCACGGTCACAGTGGAAGTGGTGACGCCTCCGGAGTCATAGGCAATCCCCACGATTTCCTCAGGGGCTATTAGAGTCATCAAAATGACAATCATATAGCCGGCGATAATCAGATAATGAACGGGCCAGCCGCGCAGGATACGTATTATGCCAATAGCGATAGCCAGCCCCACGGAAACCGCCACCGTAAGACGCAAGCCCAGAGCATAGGAGGCCCGGGCGCTTTCGCCGGGTGAAATAATGTTCCCTTGGGCCGCCACTTTTGCTGCCTCCTGGGTGATGGCAATCAGGGCGGGCTCGGCCACGGTTGTGGAAAACCCCAAGCCGAATCCAAAGAGCAACATCCAGACCAGACTCCCTTTTCGAGCAAAGGCAACAGCCAGGGTCTCCCCGATGGGGAACAGGCCCATTTCAAGGCCCTGGACGAACAGCATTAGGCCGATTATCACTAAGACTGCGCCGATAAGCACCTCAAGGAGATCCGGAAATGGCTGCCGAAGTATGGCAAGCTGAAAGACGGTAATGACCAGAATGATAGGCAACAGGTCGCGGCCGGCTTCTTTCAGCTTTTGAAATACCTTCCGAAGGAGTGCGAGGATAAGGTATCGAAGTTTAGTCTTTTGGGGCATCGGTTGCCTTCCTTCTTAAAATACCATATCTCATGACGGGGTTCAGCGCAACAAAATGAAGCTAAACTGGACTATCGTTTTGTCTGTTCTGCGGTATTTCCTTGCAGAATAAACTATTTAGGCGGTGGCACATCTGCGTTTATAAATTTACATCTAAAAAATGTCATATTCAATGCCCGCATGTTAGGTGGCGTATGGCTCCTTGATTCTGTCAAACTTCATGGTGGACAGGTCAATCGTCACATAGGTGAACTCATTAAGTTGGCCGGGTTGAATGCATATGGTCCTTCCGAGTTCTGCATGCCATCGTCCTGAAACTTCAGGAGACTCATGGATATGGCCGTGGAGTGAGAGCTTTGGCTGATATTTCTTTAAAAAGTTGTAAATCGCCTTTGATCCTACTCCGTCAGCAACGCGATACACTCTGTCTAATTCCATGCCGTTTGGGGGCGTGTGCATTACATATACACTCTTTGACATATCCTCAGGGCGTACCAGGCGATTGAGTTCCTCTTCTATCGTTGGGAGCCTTTTTGCATAGGAAAACCAGTCATCTATCTCCTGCCATCCATCTGGTGTAGATAACACTCCTTTTCCAAACTGCACCTGGAATACATAGTCATCCATGTCCATTCTACACCTGTCTTTGAGCCGGAAAGGATAATCAACTATCCAGTTCATACCTACGAATTCGTAACCTCCAACTTCAAATTTTCTTTGTGCCAGGCAGACTGCGAAGGGATACTTGTCGCAAGTTTCCTCAAAGAGATGATCAAAGATTCTAAGGTCATCGTTTCCCGGATAGCAGAGATAATAAATCCCGGCAGAGTTGAATCGTGCAAAGTGTTTGTCAAGATAGTTGGTAATGAATTCGCCCTGTCTAAAGGGATCATTATTCCAGGGCAGCATATCGCCACCATTGATGACTACATCTGCCCGAAGGCCCTTTGCTGTTTCCAACAACCGCTCATATTTCCACCTGCTTCCATGCAGGTCCGTTACAAACAGCACTTTCATCCGGGCAATTCCCCCAGGGATATGTAATACAACGCTTCTGCCATAACAATTCCAGAGCCCTTGTTACTATCCAGGCATGTCTTTTTTTAGACAGGATAACAGTATAAACAGGTGCTATTTTAAATACACAAACAAGGTCTCATTGTAGTTATCCAGTAATCCTGTCTAAAACATACCTGAGTAGTTACCATAATTCTTCAATTGATCTGAATCGCAATTCATTCAAGTATTGATTTGGTAGTCAAAAACCTTTGGATTGCAGATATCTTGCCATTGAACCAATTATCTGAAATGACTAAATAATTGCATATATGTTCTGCCTATCTCACGATTTCAAGGACCTTGATATTTACCGAAAGATAGCAGTAATCGCACCTTTCTGGGCGCCATCTAAAATACAGCGAGTAGGACAAAAGTCCTACCCGCTATCTAAATATTTCCCTCCTGCCTGAAGTAATCAGGATTTGGTTGGTGCCTGATATGTCATGGCTGATGCCATCTGCTGGGCTTTCTGCATCTGCGGCACCGCATCTTCCGCGCGGAGTGCAGGCACCGTGGCGATGGATTCGATTGCGCCCGATGCTCTGACAATCATTGCGTTGACGAGGGTTAAGTCCGCTATTTTGTCGTCTGGTATGTCCGAAACGATAAAAAAATCAATGTCCCCATTCAACAACAAGTGATAACTGATCAGTTTGCCGCCGTAGGCCTCTAACAACTTCCCAACAGCCTCTGCACGGTTTTGAGGGTTAGCGATCACCCCTTGAATGCCTTCTTTTGATATTTTTCCGTAGGATACCCAAAGCATTTTTTCCTCCTTCTATTAAGATTTTCGGGTTGTTGAAATGGAATAGGCAACGCTTAAAAATAAAGCCCCCAAAGAGGTATAATAACCCCCTTGGAGGCATCATATCGGCAACTTCAGGAAACCTTTTTTCATAGCTTTTCTCCAATACTTTGGCGGAGCCTTCGAAATTCAATTTGTAAGACGGGTGCGCAATTCTACCAAGACATGGATAACTTGAGCTACCAACAGAACTCAGCGCCCTGTCAGGAGCGAGGCTGGTACATTTTGAGGGGTTTCTCCATTTAATCTTTACCTACACATTTTTAGGTTAAAGTTTAATGGAAATCAGCGTCTATTTAAGTGGTAAGATTCAAAGTTGGGGGACCGCTCAACAGGCTAATATGAATAGTAAAGAGAATCGATAATTAATATGAACTTTAATTGTGAAATTCAACTCTAAGTGATCGTACTATTATCAAATAAATACTTTGAAACATAGTTTGATGTCAAGAAAAATCCATTTATGTGGCTGTCATTTGGGATTTAAGAAATTGCAGATACCTTGCCAGACAACCAACTATCTGAAATCGCAAAATAATTGCATATATGCTCTGCCTATCTCACGATTTCAAGGACCTTGATATTTACCGA
>JAIVXD010000103.1:0-7997 GCA_048636195.1 Anaerolineales bacterium | reverse complement strand
GCTGATGAGGTTGAATTTGGCCTGACACACAAGGCCAAATTTTCCTATACTCTTTCCCCGAAAAGCAAGTACTTGTCACCTATGGCATAATGAATGTCATAACCAGAGCGAAAACGGCGTATGTTTCAGGCATAGCGCCTGCTACCAGAGCATTAGCAACGGTATTTTTCCCTTCCAGGACGCTCTTGATTCCTGCCGCACAAACCATTCCCTGATACCACCCGCTGATTAGCATGGCAACCATGGCAATGGCCGCTTTTCCAGCAACTGAATAGGGATCTGAATCAAATTTGTCCATATTGGTAAAAAATACCACCATTGCATAAATACCCTGGGTGGAAGGCATCAGAGCAACAGGAATGACTTTATAAAAATTCTCTTCGCCGCCACCGAGGAGGGCCTGAAAACCGATGACGAGACCTATTGCAGACCCTGCAAGACCTAATGATAAACTAAGACCCATGGCAAATTTCGCGATAAGGGGAGCCCAATCTTTCTGCTCAGCTACCGTTTGAGCGAATGCCGAAGAGAAAAAACCTGCCAATAGAATCATGCTCAGAGAACCAACGACAGCAATACACTTTCTATTCATAACTATTTAACCCCTTTCAATTTTGAATGGTTTATACTCAATACCGCCGCCCTGGAAGAAGCTTTTAAAGGCCTCGACAAAGTGCAGACGGGCTGAATGAACAGTACTCCCCAGAATGCTGAGGGCAAGATTAAAGATATGACCTATGATAATCACCATCACCGCCAGAACAGGCCCCGCGTATTTTCCACCGGCACCCATAACCATACCTCCCAGTTGATTCATGACAGAGGCAATAGCTCCTGTGGCAATACCCAATCCGAACAGACGGGCATACGAAAGCAAATCCCCGATCAGGCCAGTCATTCCATAAATATTCCAAAATCCCAATCCAATACGGATACCCCAATTCTTATTATCCGTTGCAAAGAGGAGGGTAAAGATAAGACCCATTGCAAGAATCCCCACTCCTCCATAGAAGAGAGGCAGGTGTATGATAGAGGCCGGATCAGAAAACCAGATATTCCTGCTAACCAAAATGACTCCACCCCAGAGTACCCCCATCACACCAAATTTTTCCAACTGGACCCGCAAAGAGGGAGCTTGTATTATCCCCAAAATATAAGAAATCGATAGGTGAAGCACTCCCAGGCCCAGAGAAATATAGAACAAAATCATCGGGTCTCCAGTCTCAATGGATAGATCGATCGGAATCCATTCACGGTTGATAAAATTATAGCCGAAAATCGAACCGGTCACGAGACCGACAAATATAGTTGCCACTGAAAAGGCCTGACACAGTTTCAACACCAGTGATAACCCCTGAATCTTCGATCCAAACTTCTTATCAGCCCAGTAGGATACCAAAAAGAAAACCAGGCCATAGCCGGCATCACTCAAACAAACCCCAAAAAACAGGATCATAAAGGGGGCAAAAAAGTAGGACGGGTCTATTTCCCTGTAGTTGGGAACTCCGTAAAGATTCAAGAGGGGTTCAATCCTTTTTATAAACCAGTTGTTTTTGAGTAATGACGGAGGTACTTCTTCCGGGAGAGGATCCCTTACACTGACCTGAAGTGGGAGATTGCTTTTCTCAACCCCCTTCAGAAGCTCATCTTCCTGTTCACAGGGTATCCATCCTTGAACACCAAAGAGATAATCTTCCGAATAGACGGTTCCAGTCTTTTCTATATAGCTGGCCCTGCTCAGAGCGGCCCTATACTGATCTTTCAATATGTCAGTCTTATCAGCAGCTCCGGCGAGTTCTTTAGTCAATTTATCTTCTTGCTTTAATAAGCGCTCGTATTCCTGTTTCGCATCATCCAGTCCAAGGTCAGGCCAGGAAAGCAACGTTGCCTGTGAAATCTGGAGGGGTTTATCGGCCGAAATGGTAAAGAAGAATACTCCCAGTTTCTCCGATACCGTTTCCAGGAAAACATCATCGGGGATACTGAAAGAGCTCCACTTTTTCTCATCCATGCGAAACCGCTGGACATAAACCCCATTTTCCTCAAGCTTCCGAACCTGCTGGAGGTCAAAATCTCCCCAGACAGAAAGATCTTCAATAACTCTCTGGAGGGCCTGTTTTCTACTCTGTATTTCCTCCAATAGAGATACCTTTTTTTCAATGTAGGTAACAAGCTCTTCATCCGGCACAGGCACAGGAATTTTTTCTTCCTGCTTGCTGTGACGTCTGACGGCCTTACTGACCTGTGTGATCTTTCTTAAATCCTGTACAGAGGCCGTGTTTTTCCTGTCAAACTCATCCGTCATATCGGTGACCGGTTCCACATGGACGACTCCGGCCTCCTGTAGAAAACGCATCGTCTCCTCTTTATGATCGGATGGCCCGACGATATATACTCTCGACATTTTTACTAAAGCCAATGTGCTAACTCCTAATCCTGTCCTACTTTTTCACAGCCTTCCGTTTTAAGCCGCCCCACTCAGTCTCTTGGCAACTTTGGCAACACCAACAGCGGCCGCCTGCTGGTCCTGGAGATAAACGGTGATCTTCCTGATGGCTCCCCGGCCTTCGGGAATCAACCTCTGTTCATAAAGGTTGATTCGCTGACTGGTCTTGAGAAACCCTTGATACAACACCTTCTCCTGTTCCTTAAGCATGTTGATCTCTTCTCGAAGAGAAATAGCCTTTCGTGTCTTAACCATGACCTCATCAAAACTATACGGGGTGGTAAATAGACCGTAAGGCGGATCGTCAAAAATAACCTCATGAAACTGTGGCACTTTCAATCCAGCTACATTATGTATTGAAGATACGACTTCCTTGATGGAAATAAAATAATTTATCTCGTCCTTCATATCGTTGTACAACCGGGACCATGATTTGATTTCATTTAACAGCTCTTCCATGAGAGCCTGTTTTTCCTTGATATTTTTACGGGCAACTGCCAGTTTCATCAGGAACTGCTCTTTTCTGGCTTCGAGAGCTGGCAGGAAACGCTCATACATTGCCACTTTCAGCTTCTGTTCCCTCAAGGAAACCTTGTTTAACTTTATTCGTTCAGCCATAGTCCTATAATACTCAGTGGCCTTTAGGCCAGTATTGATCTATAATTTCCTGTTTAATTCCGACTTCATCCGGACGGAAACACTCAGCCATGGTTTTCCACCCCAGATCGAGGGCATCATTTAGTCCTATGTCCACCTTCAGATCCATAAACCGTTCATAGAAAAGTTTTGCATACTCCAGGTACCTGTCATCATCAGCCGTTTTATCGAAACCCATAGCCAGTTTCTGTTCCACTTCGCGGCTTCTGGCAAAGAGTCTGATCATGCTGTTCATGATATAACCATGGTCCTCTCGTGTAACGCTACCGATGACCAGCTGCTTCAATCGAGACAGTGAACCAAAGGGTTCAATTGCCCCCTGTTTGAGATAGAATTGTCCTTCAGTGATATAACCCGTATTGTCGGGAACCGGATGGGTCACATCATCGCCGGGCATGGTGGTCACGGCAAGGATGGTGATGCTGCCGGCTCCGTCAAAGTCAACGGCCTTCTCATAACGAGAGGCGAGGTCACTGTAAAGTGAACCGGGGTAACCCAGGTTTGACGGAACCTGGTCCATGGAAATGGCGATCTCCTTCATAGCATCGGCAAAGGCGGTCATATCTGATAGAAGCACGAGCACTCTCTTGCCCTGCACTCCGAAGTGTTCCGCCACGGCCAGAGCCATATCGGGAACAAGCAGTCTTTCCACGACCGGATCAGAAGCTGTGTGAATAAACATGATGGTTCGAGATAACACCCCGGCTTCTTCAAAGGTTCTTCTGAACTTCAGGTATTCGTCATACTTGAGGCCTATGCCTCCGAGGATAACAATGTCTGCCTCAGCACGCACTCCAATGCGGGCGAGAAGCTCATTGTAAGGTTCCCCGGCTGCAGCAAAGATGGGAAGTTTCTGGCTTTCAACCAAGGGGTTGAAGACATCCACCATGGGGACCCTCGTTTCTATAAAACCCCTGGGTATAACACGCATGATGGGATTTACCGAAGGACCGCCGATATCAATCCGGGGTAATGCCACCAGTTCAGATCCACCATCGATGGGATCTCCTGAACCGTTGAATATCCTCCCCAAAAGGGCGTCTCCAAAAGCCACCTGCATGGGATGTCCCAAAAATCGTACCTGATCTCCAGTAGCAACTCCCCTCGACCCTGCAAAAACCTGCAGTAAAACATCATCTCCCCGCAGACGGATCACCTGGGCCAGGGATGTTCCGCGCCTGCTTTTCACGGTAGCCAGCTCTCCATAGTCAATTTCCTTTGCCGGTACCGTGATAATATCGCCTTGAATGGCGGTTATACGTGTATGTTCTATGATCATCCCCAAGCTACTCCTTTCCCAGGATTATTTCGATTTCTTTCCGATATTTTTGATATTCTTCACTCTCAAAAACACAATACTTCAACTGAAAAAAGAGGTTCTGCATATGGGTCATCTCTTTTCGTGCTTCCTCTTTAGTGTCAAACGTAAAGTCATGGTGAACCATTTCCATGAGAAGCAGGAAATCCGATATCTGCCTTTCCTCGGAAGTCGCCCGCTCAACGACATCAAAGGCATCCTGTTGCAGGCAAACAGCATCAATGATTTCCGATTTGAGGTAGGTTGTCAGATCATCCACACTGATTCCCTCCTCACCTACAACGAGCATCATCTGTTGAATTTCACTTCCTTTATTGAACAGCGTTCGTGCCTCTTTGACCAGATCAACCCAGCCTTCATGACGTTCATTCAATGTATCTTCCATCAAATCCAGGTAAAGGCTCCATGAAATGAGTGGGTCAATGGCGGGATACTTCCGTTGATCAGACCGTGTACGGGAAAGTCCGTAAAAAGCCCCCACAACCTTAAGAGTATTCTGTGTAACCGGCTCTTCAAAATTTCCGCCCGCAGGGGAAACGGTTCCAATTATAGTAAGAGATCCGGTAGAGTCATTATAAAGCCTTACAAGACCGGCCCTCTCATAGACTGCGGCGATACGACTCTCCAGATAGGCCGGAAACGCCTCCTCACCAGGTATTTCCTCCATACGGGCTGATGATTCTCTAAGGGCCTGGGCCCATCTTGACGTGCTGTCAGCGAGGGTCAGTACCTTAAGCCCCATCTGGCGGTAGTATTCACCCAGCGAGACTCCTGTGTAAATTGACGCCTCTCGTGCCGCCACCGGCATTGATGAGGTATTAGCGATAATGATCGTCCTCTCCATCAGGGATCTCCCCGTCTTGGGGTCTTCCAATTCAGGAAATTCCCGAATCGTCTCCACAATCTCACCGGCACGTTCGCCGCAGGCAACAATAATCACGATATCTGTCTCGGCATAGCGAGAAATGATTTGCTGTAAAACGGTCTTTCCTGCACCAAAAGGTCCCGGGACACATGCCGTACCACCCTCTGCCAGCGGATAAAAGATGTCAATAAGACGCATCTTAGTAAGAAGCTGCTTGGTGGGCAGTATCCTTTCCGGATAGGTCCGAACAGGTATTTTTACCGGCCACTCCTGCACCATGGTAATCGACTCTTCTCTTCCTTCCTCATCCTTCAGAATGGCAATCTGCTCATTGACGGTATAAGAACCCGCGGGTTTAATATCCACCACTTCCCATGTCCCCAAAAATGTTAGCGGAACCATAATCTGGTGATCAAACATACTTTCAGGAACTTTACCGAGATAATGACCTGCTCTGACCTTTGAGCCTTTTGTAATCGTAGGTGTGAACTCCCAGGTCTTTTCTTCATCAAGAGCATTAACGTACTGCCCACGTTGCAGGAAATACCCGTCGAGATTCTTCAGTTTTCCAAGAGGATTCTGGAGACCGTCGTAAATTGATCCCAGAAGGCCAGGGCCTAAAGAGGCAGAAAGTAACTGCCCTGAAAAATCAACCTTGTCTCCCACCTGCATACCTGTGGTACTTTCAAAAACCTGCATGTCCACCAGATTACCGCGAATCCTGATGATCTCGGACTTGAGCGGGACATCCTTGCAGATCACATAGCCCACTTCATTTTGAGAGACCTCCTGACCCTTCATTACTTCTACGGTTGCTAATGGACCAGTCACTCCTACGACCCGACCACCGCTTACACTATCCACATTCAACCTCCCTTATATAAAAAATCATAGAATTCATAAGGTGCTTCTATACTTTCCCAACGACTGTAAATCGTAAGCTGTAACACATAGGCAAGAATGGCATCAATAGAGAAAGGGTTGTTGCCCTGACAATGGAAAATGTGCTTCAATCGCTCTGTATCAAGATACCTTTCAGCCAATAACGGGTTTTTCTTTCCCTTGACCTGCGCCATCATGTTGGTAAAGTCAGCAGCACTGAAATTGCCGAGAACCGCATAAGCTTCGGCGTCCTTTCCGCTTTCCTTCGCCCGTAGGGATACCAGGTTATTTCGCAATTCGATTTCCCAGGGAAGATAATCAAGGACAAACCGGCACTTCAACTTTTGCGCCAATTCATAAAAATAAGTGTAATATCGATTCCATAGACTATCGTATATGTATGGGCGGCGAATACCCCGTTCCTTCTCCTCGATAAAGTCTTCAAGAAACGAGGGGAGATTTTTCCGGGTTTCGATATCTTCTCGTGTTAATACACCACCATCAGTAAAGATATCTCGATCCTGGTCGATTTGTTCCCAATTGGCGACATCGATCGACAGAAGCTGTGCTTCAAGTAGCGACTCGTCCCCACATTGTATATTCCGCTTGACCACTCCGATGGTCTCGGCCATCGTAAGCGACAGCTTTTCACCAAGCTCAACCGGTAATGGAGGAAGCAGGCATGCTAAATGATAATAAGCTCCCATCAGTCCCTATTTTTCCTCTGCAGCAAAGAAATATTTTCGAAAACGAGGGGAACAAAATCCCAACAAAACCTCTACCAAACCATCACCAAAGTTAAAGTGTTGCCCTGTCCCCTCAATGCCAATCTTGAATCCAAAGGATGTCTTGTCAGTAAACTGAACGACGAGAGGTGCCTCGGCCTTTTTGCGAAACTTTTCCAGAAACCATGATTCAAGTTCAGCCTTTCTGTTTTCAGGAAGAAGCACTTCAATCGTCTGGTCCTCGCCATGCACCTTGGTAAACTGAACAATAAGGATTTCGATCATCTTCTGCAAAAATTTGTCGTCACTGAAAGATTTTCTTACTTCTTCTTCAATAGTAGGTTCTACAATGGTCTTTTCCAGTCGTTCTTGCACCATAATAATAAAGTTGCGGGCCGCCGTGTCCAAATCGGTTTCCATCTGCTTTCGGGTTTCTTCAGCTTCCTTTCCTGCTGTTTGCTTAATTTTTTCAGCCTCGCTCTCAGCCCCTGTCGTGATCCTTCCGGCCTCCGTCTTGGCATCTGAAACGATTTTCTCAGCTTCAGCCTTTGCCGGAGAGAGGACCTTCTCAGTCAATTCACTGGTAATATCTCCCAATGTTTTTGCCATGATTATCCCTTTCGCCCCTTTCGCCCCTACCACCTCGACGAAAGAATGGTAAGGATGAGTATTTTACGAAATGTATCCTAACATAAAACCAGTTTTCAGGCTGAAGGATAATAAAATCCACTTTACCGCATACAATCAACCTGAATGCAAAGCGCAACACATATACTTCAATTCTTTTTCAAAATCAAGTTTTTTTAATTTTTAACGAAAATATATAAATATGCAGTATTTACAATGATGTAAATGTTTGGTAACGTTCAAAAGTGTTCGCATGGATATTTTTTGGGCTCGTGCAATCATGCACCTGGGGGATTTCTTTGTACTGAAAAAGTGCCCCACAAGTAAATAAAAACATAACAGATTTTAGAGCAATATTAATGTTAAACGATTAATAATATCGGAATGTTAGATTCTCAATCAGATAATAAATTGGTCTCCATCGTACGATATGAGAAACCGCTGGAATCGGTCCGGAAGGCCGTGGAGTTAGCGAAG